>JAESUD010000222.1 GCA_016763335.1 Emcibacteraceae bacterium
GCCTATAACGAATTAAAAGGAGCCATTGATTCGTTAAATGAAGAAGAAAAACATGGCCTTATCGCATTAATGTGGATTGGTCGCGGCACATATAGTGCCGATGAACTAACAAAAGCAATTGCAATTGCACATGCAAGAAGTTCAGATAATAAACGCACCGCAGAATATCTTATTGAAACCCCCCTTCTTCCTGATTATCTCGAAGAAGGGGTAATTCAGCTTAGTGATGATGATTAGTTACTGAATTTTATACTTGCTCAACAAGAAGCACAACACCGTCAGAGCCGGTGACTTTAACCGATGTCCCCACATCGCTTTCAAAATCACCCCGCACTAGCCACAGACTATCCCCTATGCGAATTTTACCTTTGCCATTTACGAGGGCACGTTCAAGTGTGTATTTTTTCCCCACATAACGAGCACCACGATCATTCAAATTTTCATCGTCACTGATAATCGGGTTTTTACGCAAATATGTGCGGCCGGCATAAACGCTGATAATCCCGAGAATTGAGAATATAATAAACTGTATTTCCCAGCTTATGGCTGCATCAACAAACACCAACCCGCCAACGATAACGCTGGCAATAGCAAGCCACATAAAAATCACACCCGGCACGGCCATTTCAAGCCCAAGAAGAACCAAAGTGAGAATAAACCAAAACCAGTGAGTAAATTCAAAATTTTCCATCATATTATATTTCCTTTCCTCAATGCTTACCAGTTATGGCAAATGCTTGCTTTTTTCATCGCTCTTGCCACCGATATTCTTGAGCATCTCTGTCATGCCGCCAAGGGCGCCAATAACACCGCTGGCTTCTAACGGCATAAAGACCAACTTTTCATTTCTTGAATTGGCAAATTGTCCAAGTGTTTCAATATATTTCTGGGCGATAAAATAATTAATCGCCTGCGGGTCGCCGTTACTAATGGCAGTTGATACCACTTCAGTTGCCTTTGCTTCGGCTTCAGCTTCGCGTTCGCGGCCTTCCGCATCGCGGTATGCCGCTTCATGGCGACCTTCTGCTTCCAGAATTACAGATTGCTTTTCACCTTCTGCTCTTAGAATTTCTGAGGCACGGTCACCTTCAGCTTCCAAAATATTAGCACGTTTTATTCTTTCGGCTTTCATTTGCTTGGCCATTGCCTCGACAATATCCCGTGGCGGTTCGATATCTTTAATTTCAATACGGGTCACTTTAATGCCCCAGGGCTGGGTCGCATCATCTACAACGTCAAGTAGCTTGGCATTTATCTGATCTCTGAGTGATAATAGTTGGTCGAGATCCATTGACCCCATCACCGTACGAAGGTTCGTCATCGTAAGGTTCAGAATAGCCAGAACTAAATCATTGACTTCATAGGTGGCGCGCGCCGCGTCAATTACCTGAAAAAACACAACACCGTTTGCGGTGACCATTGCATTATCCTTGGTAATCACTTCCTGTGAAGGAATATCCAGAACCTGTTCTTTCATATTCATTTTTGCGCCAATTTTATCAAAAAATGGAACAATTAAATGAAATCCAGGTTGTAGTGTTTTGGTATAGCGCCCAAACCTTTCAACGGTGAGGTTATACCCTTGCGGTACGGTTTTAACACCAGCAAAAAACAGATAAATAACCAATAATACAAATGCAACGGCAAAAATCGGAAAACCTAAAATTTCCATAACGAATCCTTTTTTAAATTTACAAAAAATAGCATTGAAATTATATCGCTATTTTACATATAGCTACAAAACGATAAATTGCAATAACTTCATACAATACACTCTATCGTTTTCTTCTGGTGATATATATCATTAAAGTAATCAGAACTATTAATTCTTTGGACATGCTACCCCTTTTATCTACTATCAAATTAATTTTGCACAAAATGTCATCGATGGCCAGTGATTGATTAAACCTCTCAACATTTCATTTTTATACGGCTTGACCCTTCCGACCCATATATTTATGGTGTTACTCAATATTATTTGATTTGGGCAGAACTGTAACTGGATTTTAAGGGTGGCAAAACAAGGATATTTAAGCGGACAATTACTTCTTTCCATGCCGGGTATGACCGACCCCCGTTTTGACGGGACTGTTATTTATATATGTACCCACACCGAAGAAGGGGCCATGGGGCTGGTTATTAATAGACAATGTGAGAACATTGATTTCCCAGACCTTTTAAATCAACTTGATGTTGACTGCCTAAGTGAACGCAAAACAAGTTCTCCACTTGATACAATCCCTCTGCATGAAGGAGGCCCGGTCGAGTCTGGACGCGGATTCATTCTTCATAGTGCTGATTATGTCCAGGAAACCACTTTAATTATATCTGAAACTATCGCACTAACGGCCACCATTGATATTTTGACGGCCATTGCCTGCGACGAAGGACCGCAGGATTATCTTATTGCGCTTGGCTTTTCCGGCTGGAGCCGTGGCCAGCTTGAAAACGAGATTTTGAGAAATAGCTGGTTAACCATTGAAGCAGACGAAGAGCTTGTCTTCAGAACTGACCTTGAACTAAAATTCCCCCGCGCTATGGCCAAGCTTGGCGTTGATATATCCATGTTGTCTTCACAGTTCGGCACAGCCTAAAAGTTGCCATTTTAACACAACAAATATATATAATTTTATAAAATTTTACCATATGCCGTTGATTTTATTATATTATATCATTTTACTGTTGCCTAAATAACACACTATTGTAAATTTACATCAAATTTTACGTTTGAACGGTTATTCTGGGAGTAATTATTTGATTTGTTTGACAATTTCATATACATAGATTCGTAGTGAAAAATGTAATAGGAGACTTAGACATCCATTAAATGATTATTATTGTTGAGGAATTTTGCATTAATTTGCATTAAACAATGTGTCAGGTGTCAAGCTCTATTTTCATTTTTGCTATATATACCAATTGATTAGGTAATTTTATTTCTTTAGGGAAATACATGAAACTAATCATTCACGGGGCTTTATTTTAGTAATGTAAAGCACTGAAATTTAAAAACACAATCAGTTGATTGATCTGAGCAATTAGAAAAATTAACTTTTTGGGAGGAAACATTAGATATGAAAAAATTACTATTATTATCTGCTAGTCTTTCTACTCTTGTTGCTGCCGACTTTGCGGTTGCTCAACAACAAGAAGACGAAGTGCTAACAGTGATCGGTTCACGTGTACCGGGTCGTACGGCTCTGGACTCAAACGTTCCGGTTGATGTGATTCAAGCTTCAGAGCTTGCAATGACACCATCACTTAACATGAAAGATGCTATCGCAGCTATTTCACCATCATACGTGGTTAATCGTAACGCGATTGGTGATGCAAACTCACTTATCCGTACTTCATCACTTCGTGGTCTTAACAACGGTGAAATTCTTACTCTTCTAAACGGTAAGCGTATGCATCGTAATGCTGTTATTCATACTGCTGGTTGGCAGTCTGCTGACGTTGGTTCACTTTCTGTAAACGCACTAAAAAGTATTTCTATCCTTCGTGATGGTGCTGCTGCTCAGTATGGTGCCGATGCGGTTGCTGGTGTGATTAACCTTCAACTTGACGATTCAGAAGGTGTTTCTGGTGAAGCATTATTCAGTCAGTATTATGCAGGCGACGGATTTGCGTATAACCTAGCTTCTAAAGCTGGTATCACTCTTGGTGATCGTGGTTTCTTGACTGTTACTGCACAATACGGAAAAACTGATGCAACAGACCGTGCTACTGGGCATCTACTTGCTCAAGATCTAGTCGACCAGTATGCAGTACAACAAGCAAACGGTGGCGTTCATCCTTCAGGATTTACATTTAACGATCCTGCTGAACTAAACCCAAAAACGATTGCTCCTTTCGGTGTTAACGAAGAAACTCATTTCACAGTGACTTGGAACTCTGAAATTGAAGTTGGCGAAAGCACAACAGTTTATCTTTTCGGTAACTTCGGTCGTAAACATCATAAAGAGCCTTTTAACTATCGTGCAGGTCTTCCACATGGTTACTCAACACCTGGTGTTGGTGGTAACTCTGGTGCTTCACGTCTAGTAACATATGGTCAAAATGATTATACATTCCTATATGGTGCACAAGCATTCCAACAAAATGCATATCTTCTTGGATTAATGATAGATCCTACTGATCCTCTCGATGCAGATGGCAACCCTACTCTTGATTATGTTTCAAACGGAAATGCAGCATTCTCTGGTCTTGGTACTCATCCAAACGGTTATAACCCTTGGTATGAGATTCAATCTCAAGATCTTGGTGTTTATGGTGGTATCA
>JAESUD010000223.1 GCA_016763335.1 Emcibacteraceae bacterium
ACGCTTGATCTTATCTCACGTAATTTGGACGGTTATTGCGTTAAAGCACTGACAGCACATAAAAATGTTGAAAAGTTAGCCCAGCAGGCGATTGAATTTAACGCGGAAATGGCTGTTATTGCTGATGGTGCTTTATTTGATGAATTAAAGGCAGCATTATCGTCTACTGATATAATTGTCGCCGCGGGTGAAGAAGCTTTAAACGAGGCCGCGCAAATGCCGGCCGATTGGGTAATGTCATCAATCGTTGGTGCCGCAGGATTAAAACCAACTTTAACGGCAGTACGGCGCGGTGCGACAATTGCGCTTGCCAATAAAGAATGTTTGGTTTGTGCCGGTGATTTTATGATGGATCAGGTTAAAGAATTTGGTGCGACAATTTTACCGGTTGATTCAGAACATAATGCCATTTTTCAAGTGTTTGATTTTGATCACCCGGAAACTATTGAAAAAATAACGCTTACGGCATCTGGCGGGCCGTTTTGGAATACAGATATTGCTAATATGGCGACAATCACTCCCGAACAAGCGGTAAAGCACCCCAATTGGTCGATGGGTGCTAAAATATCTGTCGATAGCGCTACGATGAGGAATAAAGGACTTGAGCTTATTGAGGCTTATTATTTATTCCCTGTTACTAAAGACCAGCTTGATATTATCATTCATCCGCAATCAATTATTCATAGTATGGTCTCTTATCTGGATGGTTCGGTTCTGGCGCAGCTTGGGACACCGGACATGAGAACGCCTATATCATATACTCTCGGTTGGCCGAGCCGGATGAGAACGCCTTCTAAAAAACTTGACCTTGCAGAAATTGGACAATTGGATTTTATTAAGCCTGATGAGACACGTTTCCCATCACTTAAGATTACACGAGAAGTATTGCATAATGGCGGAAGTGCGCCTACTATCCTCAACGCTTCGAATGAAGTTGCTGTTCACGCGTTCTTAAAAGGGGAAATTGGTTTCCTTGATATTGCAAGAATAGTGGAAGAGACATTGGATAAAATAAACTTTCATAATATGAAAAGTTTAAGTGATGTTCATGATGTTGATGAAAATGCGAGAAAAGTCGCGAGTGAGTTAGTTATGGGAATTAATAATTAATATGGAATCTATTTTATCATACGGCCAAATGATGGTGGCATTTTTATCTGTGCTTACCATATTAGTGTTTGTCCATGAATGGGGCCATTATATTGTTGCGCGCATGTGCGGCGTACGTGTGGATGTGTTTTCTATTGGTTTCGGTCCTGAAATTTGGGGTTTTTATGATAAAAATGGCACACGTTGGAAATTTAGCTGGATACCGCTTGGCGGGTATGTGAAGTTTTTCGGTGATGCCAGTGAAGCGAGTACACCCGGTCAAGCATTACCCAGTATGTCCGAGGAAGAAAAAAAAGAAGCATTCCATTATAAAAGCCTTGCACAAAAATCGGCAATTGTTTTTGCTGGACCAGCAGTGAATTTTATTTTTGCAATTATGATAATTGCAGGTATGTATTTTTCATATGGTGAATATGTGGTTCCGCCTGTTGTCGGTGACGTCATAGAGGGGGGCGCTGCTGAAGAGGCCGGCACTCAAGCCGGCGATAGAATAGTATCAATAGACGGCGAAGAAATATCAAGTTTCCGGGATATTAGTATTCATCTTGCCTTTAAAGTTGAAGAAAATGTTTCTGTGTCCGTTTTGAGAAACGCTGAAATAATAAATTTAAATTTCACATTAAATATGATCGATGACAAAAATATTCTCGGTGAAAAATTGAAGGTCAGGCAAATAGGCATCAAAAGTGTTCCTCTAGCCCGTAATTTAGTGGAATATGGATTTTTTGGAGCTATCTGGCAGGCAACTATTGAAACCAAGAACCGAACCTTGCAAAATTTAAAAGGTATGAAGCAGATGGTCGTTGGTGATCGTTCCCTAAAAGAATTAGGCGGGCCAATTACAATCGCTAGAGTAGCAGGCAAAACTGCTGAAATTAGTTTTTTGGTATTATTAAATTTTGCAGCGCATATTTCTATCGGACTTGGTATGATCAATTTGTTCCCGATACCGGTGCTTGATGGTGGACATTTGCTCTATTATGCTATAGAGGCTGTCAGACGAAAAAAAATGAGTTTGGCTGCACAAGAATTTGGATTTAAGATCGGCATAGCTTTAGTGCTAAGCTTAATGGTTTTTGCTACGTATAATGATATTTCAAGGCAGAACTGGTTCAATTAATTTTTTATGGATAAGTTAAGGTAAAAATTTAGTGATATTGCAGCAATATAAAATTATATTTATTTATTTATTTATTTTCTTAACACAAGCTTTTGTGATGAATAGCTCTTGGGCGCAAGATTCTGCACCGATTGCACCATCGGCTGTTTCAATTACCAGTATTGAAGTAACGGGTAATCAACGTATTGAAGCCAGTACAATTGAATCGTATCTTTTATTAAATATAGGTGATGATTTTACAGAACAACTTGGTGATGCTTCACTAAAGCGGCTTTATAATACGACGTTGTTTTCAGATGTCGATGTAGGACGGCGAGGTAGTGTCCTTGTTGTATCGGTAGTTGAAAACCCAATTATCAATAGAATTGTTTTTGAAGGCAATAAATATAAAGATGATGAAGATCTTTATGAAGAAATACAATTACGACCTCGTATTGTTTTCTCTCGTTCAAAAGTAAGGGCCGATGTTCAACGTATATTGGAAATTTATAGGCGAGGTGGCCGCTTTGCAGCTGCGGTTGATCCTAAGGTAATTCAGTTAGAGCAAAACCGGGTAAATCTTGTTTTTGAAATATCAGAAGGTGCGAAAAGTGTTATTGGTAAAATTAATTTTTTAGGTAATAAGGTTTTTAATAATAGTATTTTACGTACAAAAATGGCTTCTGTTGAAAGCCGTTGGTGGAAGTTTATGGCATCCGAAGACACGTATGACCCGGACCGCCTTACATATGATAAACAGCTTCTTAGGGATTTTTACCGTGAACAGGGTTATGCCGATTTTAGGGTGACTTCTGCTGTGGCGGAACTCTCACCGGATAAAGAGTTCTTTTTTATCAATATTTCAATTGAAGAAGGCGAATTATATTCGTTTGGTGAAATTACTATTGAAAGTAAAATTGATGAACTTGATCCTGATATACTTAAGCCAGCTCTTTTTACTGTTAAAGGTGCCCAATTTGATTCTAGTGCCATTGACAATACGGTTGATCTTCTCACAGAGCTTGCTGGCTTAAGGGGATATGCCTTTGTTGATATTAGGCCGCAGGTAAGACGGAACAGGGCTGAGAGAACTGTTGATATTGTTTATGTTATTAACGAAGCTCCTCGTGTTTATGTTGAAGAAATTAAAATTATCAATAACGTACGGACCCATGATAAAGTTATCAGGCGGGAATTGCGCCTGATAGAAGGTGATTCGTACAATTCTATTAAACTTACGAGGTCTGAAGTTAGAGTTCGTGCGCTGCAGTTCTTTAAAGAAGTGGCTGTAGAACAACTTGAAGGTACCGCCGCAGATAAAACAATTATAGAAATTTCAGTCGAGGAACAACCGACAGGTGAGTTACAAGCAGGACTTGGTTTTTCTAGTTTTGAAGGGTTGTTGGTAAATTTCAGTATTGCTGAAAGAAATTTATTAGGTAAAGGACAATTTGTCAGACTAGGTGCCCAACTTTCAAAAAGACGTAAAGAGGTTGAATTAGGGTTCACAGAACCATATTTCCTTGACCGAAGAGTGGCCGTTGGTGCTGATATATTCTTACGTGACACTAATTTTATTGAAAGTGGCTTTAGAGCAAAAACTATCGGTACTTCACTTAGGACAGCATTCCCGCTTACTGAATATATAGTTATGAACCTTTCTTACGGGCTTTCAAAAGAAGAGGTTGTAACGAGCTTCTTTTCTAGCAGTCCGTATATCAGCGGTAGCTCAGGTAATTTTGTAACCTCTTCTGTTAGCGTAGGTATTTCATATAATTCACTTGATAATCCGCAAAAACCAAATCGCGGACAGTTATTTACCGTTAGCCAGGATTTTGCTGGTCTTGGTGGTAATGAAAGATATCTTAGAACAAATGTAAAATATGATATTTATCTTCCTGTTTATAAACAATGGGTATTTAACTTTAGTGCTGAGGGGGGACATATCCAAGGCTTAGGAAGAGATATTCGACTAAATAGACGCTTTTTCCTCGGAAATCCAAAAATTCGTGGTTTTAAAGAAGCGGGGCTTGGCCCAAGAGAATGGAACCCTTCTTTTAGAGATCTCTTTTCTGGATTTTCTCTTGGTGGTAATACTTATTACTCGACAACTGCAGAGCTGTTCATTCCTCTTGGTGGTGGTGCAAGGGACTTAGGGATTGAAGCAAGTGCCTATATAGATGTCGGTGCATTATTTAATGTTGATGCAGAAGATACCTTGCTATCTGATGATGGCGTGCTATATAGCTTGCTCGGTAATACGCCAAAACCTAGAATATCTGTGGGAATAGGTTTTTCATGGGCTTCACCATTTGGGCCATTTAGAATTGATTTAGCCAAGGCCATAAGAAGCCAAGATAGTGATGAAACTGAGTTTTTCCAATTTAATGTCGGAACGAGATTTTAATATGACGAAAATTATAAATATAAAAAATGTTTTTGCTGCAGTAATTGCCGTATGTTCAATTACAATAATGAATAATGTTGCATATTCACAAGAAATTCCAGTAGCAAAAATTATTGTTGTTGATAATAAGATCATTAGTACTAATTCAGCTGTTGCTATCGATATTAACAGGCAGGTTAGACAAATAGAGAGCCAAATGCAGGTTGAACTTCAAACTCGCCGTAATGCTCTTCAGGCTGAACAAGAAGACATCCAGTCTAAAGTTAATATAATGCCTCAAGAATCTTGGAACCAACTACAACAGGCTTTCCAATTAAAAGTTAATCAATATCAGCAAGATGTTCAGATAAAAGGCGTTCAACTCGACCGTGCTATTGCCAATGCCAATGCTGAACTTGCTCGTGCGCTTAAGCCAATTTTGCAAAATGTCCTACAGCAAAAAGGAGCAACTATGATGATGGATAAAACATTAATTATTGAACAAGTTCCTGGATTAGATGTTACAACAATGATTATGGAACAGCTGGACTTGGCATTGCCGTCTGTTGAAGTTGTGTTACCTGATTTACCTGAAGCAGCACCAGTCGCGGATGCAACACCAACGACAAATTAGAAACTATTAATATAAAATAGATCAAACCTGCCAATTAATCGGCAGGTTTTTTTTATTGCACCTTTAATTTTTTTTCTAAATTATTATACTGAGTATAAATTATTATTATAATGGAAAACTGATGACAACAGATCACAAAAAAATTGATGATATAGATATTAATAGAATTAAAGAATTAATTCCTCACCGTTATCCCATGTTATTGCTTGATAAGCTATGTGACATTTATTTAAGTGAAAAAGCTAAGGGTATTAAAGCTGTTACAATAAATGAACCTTTTTTTCAGGGACATTTTCCTGAAAAACCGGTTATGCCAGGTGTTTTAATTGTTGAGGCTATGGCACAAACAGCAGCGTCACTCGTGATGTTGAGCCTTGGTGCAGAGGCAGAGGGAAAGCTTGTATATTTCATGTCTATAGACGGTGCCAAGTTTAGAAAGCCTGTTGAACCCGGTGATATGCTTGAGCTTCATGTGCAAAAAGTACAGCACCGAAGAAATATATGGAAGTTTTCTGCAAAAGGTATTGTGAATGAAGTGGTGGTTGCAGAGGCGAAATTTACAGCCATGATAGCAACCTAAATAATCAAAAGAAATATTTCAATGTCTAATAATTTTAAAATGTTACATACAATGATCAGAGTGAGGGATTTGGATAAATCCATTTCCTTTTATTGTGATTATTTTCAAATGCAGCTTATCAGAAAAAAGGATTATCCTGGTGGCAAGTTTACTCTAGCATTTGTTGGCTATGGCGACGAGGAAAACAACACGGTTATTGAACTTACGCATAACTGGGATCAGAATGAAGATTATGATCTTGGGAATGGGTTTGGCCATATTGCACTTGGTGTGCCGGATATTTATAAAACCTGTGCGGACCTTGAAAAGTCAGGACTTGATATTCCACGGCCACCGGGACCTATGAAACACGGTGGGACACCTATTGCTTTTATAAAAGATCCCGACGGATATATGATCGAGCTTATCGAGAAGAAATAAAAAAACCCGGCTTAGTTAGCCGGGTTTTTTCTTAAGTTATAATTTTATCTGTTTTTGATATCGATATAATTTCGTTCAGTTTCACCAATGAAAAGCTGACGAGGGCGGCCAATTTTTTGTGTTGGGTCGGTGATCATTTCGCCCCACTGTGAAATCCAGCCAACTGTACGGGCAAGTGCAAACAGAACAGTAAACATTTCTGTTGGGAAGCCCATAGCCTTGAGAATAATGCCAGAATAAAAGTCAACATTCGGGTATAGTTTTTTCTCAATGAAATATGGGTCTTCAAGTGCAATACGTTCAAGTTCTTTAGCAACATCAAGAAGAGGGTCTTGAACACCTAGTTCTTCAAGTACATCATGTGCGGCTTGCTGTAGAACCTTGGCACGTGGGTCAAAGTTTTTATAAACACGGTGACCAAATCCCATAAGACGGAAAGGGTCATTTTTGTCTTTTGCTTTGTCGATATATTTAGGAATATTTTCAACGCTACCAATTTCACTAAGCATTTTGAGGCATGCTTCGTTAGCACCACCATGAGCAGGGCCCCAAAGCGACGCAATACCAGCTGCAATACATGCAAACGGGTTAGCACCAGAAGAACCGGCAAGTCTAACGGTTGATGTTGACGCGTTTTGTTCATGATCCGCATGGAGGATAAATATTTTATCCATGGCATCTGCAAGCGTTTTATTTACTTTATAATCTTCGCAATTTGGTACACCAAAAGTCATATAAAGGAAGTATTCTGCGTAATTAAGATCATTACGTGGATAAACAAATGGCTGCCCGATTGAATATTTATATGTCATGGCGGCAATGGTTGGTAATTTTGCAATTAATCTGTTTGATGCTACCCGGCGTTGCTCTGGATCATTAATGTCTGTACTATCGTGGTAAAAAGAGGACATAGCACCGACAACACCACACATAATGGCCATTGGATGGGCATCACGACGGAAACCGCCAAAGAAACGGTTAAGTTGTTCATGAACCATTGTGTGGTATGTTATGGCATTCTTAAATTCTTTGTCTTGCTGTGTATTTGGTAATTCGCCATTAAGAAGCAGGTAAGCAACTTCAAGAAAGTCACTTTTTTCCGCCAGTTGATCGATCGGATAACCGCGATATAATAGCTCGCCCTTATCGCCGTCAATATAAGTAATGGCGCTTTCACAGCTGGCCGTTGACGTAAATCCCGGATCGAATGTAAACATTCCGGTGTCACGGTAAAGGGTGCGGATATCAATAACATCAGGACCTGTTGATCCGCCATATATTGGCAGCTCGTAAGATTTACCATGAATTGTTAATGTTGCCATATCAGTTGAAGTTGTTTTTTTATACTTTTCTTCCATATTTCTGCATCCTTTGACTGTTTATCGTTTTAAAAGCTAGTTTTACTCATAAAACGTTTATTTATAGGTTGTTATATATCGTCTTCTTAAACAAATTGTTACATTCTCAATAATTATTCAATTATTTACGTTTGATCTTTGATCCTTTTTAAACTCTCGTCTTTTCCAAGCCACTCAAGCACTTCTGAAATGCCTGGTGATACGTTGCTGCCGGTAAGCGCTGCCCTTAAGGGCTGCGCAACTTTCCCAAAACCGATTCCTTGGGTTTCAATAAATTTTTCAATTACTATTTGCAGGTTGTCCCTGTTCCACTCAGCTTCATTATTTAGATCATCATGAATTTTCATCAGAATAATCTTTGCATCATCATTTAAGGCTTTTATTGCCTTTGGAATGATATTAAGCGGACGGTTAGCAAATAAAAACTCTGCACTAACTGCTAGGTCGATCAGGTTTTTAGCACGGTTCTTTAGTTCACCAAGTGCGGATATCAGTTTCTGTTTTTCACTCTCTGATAAAACCCGTTGCAACTTTTCTTCTAAAAATGGCAAACATCCTTCTGCGAGTATCTGATCACTTGCAGTTTCGCGCATATAAATACCGTTGAGGTTTTCAAGTTTTGTAAAATCAAATCGTGAAGGCGATTTTCCAACACCGTCAAGATCAAACCATTCAATGGCTTGTTCCTGAGATATAACCTCATCATCACCATGTCCCCAACCCAGACGGAGAAGATAATTTTTTAAAGCATCTGGAAGATACCCCATATCGCGGTAAGCATCAACACCAAGTGCGCCATGACGTTTTGATAGTTTTGCACCGTCTGAACCATGGATAAGCGGAATATGGGCATATTGCGGTAATTCCCAGCCAATAGCATTGATGAGCTGCGCCTGACGGGCAGCATTTGTTAAATGGTCATCGCCGCGAATAACGTGTGTGACACCCATATCATAATCATCAACGACAACGGACAACATATATGTCGGTGTGCCGTCAGCACGAAGCAGGATCATATCATCAAGTTCTTTGTTCTGAACCGTTACGTCGCCCTGAACAAGGTCCTTAATGGTAATTTCACCTTCTTTTGGGGCTTTAAACCGGATGACAGGGGCAACATCTTTTGGTGCGTCCGCCGGGTCACGGTCACGCCACCGGCCATCATACCCAAGTGGCCTGCCTTCTTCTTTTGCCGTTTCACGCATTTTTGTAAGTTCTTCTTTTGAACAATAACAATAATATGCTTTTCCGTCAGCCAACAATTTATTTGCGACTTCTGCGTGACGTTCGCGGCCTTCATATTGAAAAACCACACCGTTATCTGCCTTTAACCCAAGCCAGTTTAAGCCATCAAAAATGGCGTCGACGGCTTCCTGTGTTGACCGTTTGCGGTCGGTATCTTCAATACGCACGCGAAACTCGCCGCCGTAATGACGGGTGAATAACCAGTTAAAAAGCGCGGTTCTCGCCCCGCCAATATGCAGGAACCCTGTTGGTGAAGGGGCAAATCGTGTTACAACTTTCTTCATATGAGTTACCATGAAGCTCCGAATGGGTTAAATTTAGATTTTGCACAGTGATTTATTTGAAGCGCATTTGAAAATGCTCAAAAGATATAAATATCAACAATGCTTGATTTTGTTGAGCTTTTACTAGCATATTATGGGTTGAAAATGGAAGCTTTTTCGTAATTTATTTTTTATTATTGCCATGGGGGGCTGAGTAATTTTACAAGTTGTCGATAATATTAAACAAGCATTTTTCAGGGAACATGAGCAATATATTCTCATGGTGCCTATATTACTTGCTGTTGGTATTGGTATTTATTTTTC
>JAESUD010000224.1 GCA_016763335.1 Emcibacteraceae bacterium
AAACTATCTACTAGAAAATATTGAAGCTCGCTTAAACAAGGGAGAATACCCTATATTTGTGGCAGCTGGTGATGGTGATGAAAAACTAAATCACATCATGCACAATCAATATTTATCCTACTGTTACGATTCACTATCCAACATTGATGGATCATTAATTACTTTTGGTTTCAATTTTGGTGAGTATGATCGGCACATAATTCAAGCCATTAACAAAGCCTCGGAACACAGCAAGTATAAGGAGTTTAGTGAAAAACTCTGGAGTGTGTATATCGGGGTTTATTCGGAAAGTGACGTGAAAAACATAAAAAGCCTTATGCATTTATTTAAGCCAAAAGTGACATTATTTGACGCTAAAACCGCAAATGTATGGCGTTAACATATTTTTTTTAACGTCCGCTTTTGACCGTTTGTCTATATCGTTTAAAATGAAATATATAATACAGGGACAGCAAGATTTAAATATTGGCAGGAAGGTATATTAAATGGGAACTTCAGTAGAACTCTGTATTGGCGACGTGTCTCTTTCGTATTCCAAAAACTTCATGGGGGAAGATTACGGGTTCTTGTTTCAGGAAGGTGATTTGTGTCGCCGCAAGATGGACTCAATAAATTACGATCATTACGAAGAGCACCCCGAAGAAAAGGAAGAGCTTGCCGAAGCTGAGGAACTTTTTGCAAGGACACTCTCTCGCATCTTACCTCGTCTAGAGATACTTGGCTTCACACTTGAAACTGCACGTGCCGAGTACCAAACGTTGGTCGCGGAAGCGGACGACTCGTCGAGCTATAGTGAGCAGGAAGAGCCAAAAAAAGAATGTCTCACGTTTGAAGAATTCTGTAATTTGGCGTGCCGCTATCCACTGGACGATTTGAAAAGTGATTATATTGAATACGAAACGCCAGACCGAGATATAATTTCTCAGGGACGGTTTGCCGCTGATATCGACGTATTTGAGCGAATTCCCTGGACCGAAAATTCTGATCTTTATTGGTCCGAAGCTAGCTTTCTTTCCACGAGAAATTGCATTTTGAGTGCGGAATCGATGCTTCAAATCTTTGCCCTGAATGCGGCCAATGCTGAAGTTGAGGTCATATGGGAGTTTGGTCCTATTGTCCATGCCGGTTGGGTTCAACGTGAAACATTCCAGCCAGGTGGGAGGCAAAGGCAAAAAGTTTTGATCGCAACCGAGGGTGCATCCGACGCACGCATCATTCGGCGGTCGCTCAATGTCCTACGCCCGGACGTGTCAGATTTTTTCAATTTCGTGGATGTCGATGAACGACATCATTTCTGGGGTACCGGCAATCTCGTAAAGTTCGCAGAGGGGCTTTTGCGAATTGAGGTGCTCAATCAGGTCTTATTCGTTTTCGATAACGACGCAGAGGGTGTTGATGCTTTTCGCAAGCTTGAAAAACTGAATCTACCTGCCAACATGCGAGTAATGCTCTTACCTGACCTTGAGGAGTTTAGGGGGTTCGCCACCTGCGGGCCAGAAGGCGTAAGCGTTTCTGATATCAATGGACGAGCTGCCGCGGTTGAGTGCTACCTTGACCTTCGTTTGGACCAATACCCCGCTCCACAGGTCACATGGAGCAATTTCAAAAAGGACATCAACGCATGGCATGGAGTGTTGGATTTCAAAGAGTCTTATTCAAAATATTTCTACGAGCAGCCCGACGATCTGCTGCGAAACGGTAGCTATGATGTTTCTAAGATCTTAAAATTAATTGATGCACTGATCCGACAGGCCGGATTGGTAATCCCTGTTATTTGAGGAGTTACCCTTGTTTTACACGCTGGGCCATGTGAACCCACCCTTTGATCCTTCATGTTTCAAAGGGTGGCGCTTCACAAACATTTACATTGGAAGTTATTTCTCGAATAAAAAGAACCGATACAAACAAATGTAATTGCGTCAGACAAAGTAGCTTCTTGTCAGACAGTTTTATAATTTTAAGCAAAGAGGATGATCGCCAGATGTGGGCGGCAGACAGCCGCCCCTCTTTTACTCACAAACTAAGTTTGTTCGGCAGGGTCCGCTGCGCTCTACCCGTTGCAACCCTTCCGGCTATAAAATTATACGTTACATATTATCAATCTGATCTAACTCTTCAATTTGAAGTATTGACAGAATATATTAAGCTCTTAGTTTAATCGGTGGAGTTCTGATTAATAATATAATTATATTTGATAAGGGTTTGCCATGTTCTCAGAAATACCAGATAGAATTTATCGCTATCAACGATTTAGTGCTCTTTCTCTTGACGCTTTGTGCCTCGATAAGCTCTATTTTTCGGACCCTAATGTCTTTAATGACCCTCTCGATTGTCAGCCCGCTATTGAGCCAGATTCAGACAATGAAGCATTAAGATTGATATTGAGGACACTCATCGAACAACGAGTCACGCTAGAAGTGTTAGCGTCCTTAAAGAACGCAAATATTGAAGGCAATAATGCAAATATACATTCTGAAAAACAGGCGCACCAGACAGCGGAAAATACAATTCAAAGTATTGCATATTACGCAACTGAGCCTGATATAGCGCCAAGCGTTGAAGAAGCTGAACGATATTCCCTAGCTAATGAAATTAAAAAAGAACTGTTAAAACAAATTAATCGCGGCGTGTGCTGTTTATCACAGGAATATGACAATCCTTTATTATGGAGTCACTATGGCGATCAGCATCATGGATTTTGTGTGGGTTATACTTTGAATAGAAACCCAAAACCAAAGATAAACAAAGTATTGTATGGCGGGTTACGTACAATAAAAACGAGTCTGATCTCAGAAGCTATTCTAAATAAAAACTCTGAAGCAAAAGAGGAATTAGATAAAAATATATGGCTGCGAAAAGCCGAACCTTGGGGTTATGAGAAAGAGTGGCGAATTTTTAACACCGTGGGATTAATGGATTCCCCTCTATTATTAAGCGAAATAACTTTCGGACTTCGTTGTTCCTACCCAGTTATGTATTCAGTTATAGCCGCTCTTAAGCCGAGAGATATTAAGTTTTACCAAATGTATTTCTCTGGAAACAGTTTTGAACTTGATCGCTCTGAAGCTGATGTAGATTTATTATGCACCGAATTACCGCACAAATCACGTTCGGGTTTCGAAGCATTTGGCCCTCCCCATGAAGAATAAAGTGCAACCTCCATATCGCGGTGACATTTAATGTTGCACTAAATCTTTTAAAATTTCCACACATTGGGTGACAAATTTAAGTAATTCACATTTTATGTTGACATTAATTCATTATATTCTATTAATTAGGGTGACAACATTAATACTTACCCAGAAAGGCCGCTAACGTGTCAACCAAACTAAAGCAGAAGCTCCTCCAAATTTATAATTGTATTGAAACAAGTTGTGAATCATCAGTGAAAATTTTTGATGAGAAGAAAGGTCATTCGAGCAGATCGGTTGGATTTGCCGCTTATGAAGAGAGGCAGAAAAAGTTGTTGGATTTA
>JAESUD010000225.1 GCA_016763335.1 Emcibacteraceae bacterium
TAAACATCACACCATAACCTACCGATGACCAGAAATTCCATTTTGC
Source organism: Emcibacteraceae bacterium (assembly GCA_016763335.1). Classification (GTDB taxonomy): domain Bacteria; phylum Pseudomonadota; class Alphaproteobacteria; order Sphingomonadales; family Emcibacteraceae; genus Pseudemcibacter. Next base: position 47 of record JAESUD010000225.1, read on the forward strand.
ATAAGCATCCGGATAATCAGGAATACGGCGCGGCATTCCGGCAAGGCCAAGGAAATGTTGCGGGAAGAAGATGAGGTTAACACCAATAAATGTAAACCAGAAATGTAGCTTTGAAATAAGCTGCGGATATTGTTTGCCGCTCATTTTACCAATCCAGAAATACCAACCGGCATAGATTGAGAAAAGAGCACCCATTGACATCGTATAATGGAAATGCGCTACGACATAATATGTATCATGCATTGAAGTATCAACGCCGGCGTTTGAAAGTACAACGCCCGTAACACCACCAATAGTGAACAAGAAGATCATGCCGATCGCAAACAGCATCGGTGTTTCAAAACGGATTGATCCGCCCCACATTGTACCAAGCCAAGAGAAAATCTTAATCCCCGTAGGCACCGCAATAACCATTGTTGCCGCTGTAAAATATGCTTTTGTGTCAACATCCATACCGACCGTAAACATATGATGAGCCCAAACGATAAAGCCAACAACACCGATAGCAACCATGGCATATGCCATTCCAAGATAACCAAAAATCGGCTTACCTGAGAAAGTTGATATAATGTGACTGACCAAACCAAAGCCAGGCAGGATAAGTACGTAAACTTCAGGATGTCCAAAGAACCAAAATAAATGTTGGTAAAGTATTGGATCACCACCGGCCGCAGGATCAAAGAATGCTGTGCCGAAGTTTCTGTCGGTCAGCAACATTGTGATGGCGCCCGCCAAAACAGGAAGCGAAAGAAGCAGAAGGAACACAGTTACAAGGATCGACCATACAAATAATGGCATCTTGTGAAGTGTCATGCCCGGAGCACGCATATTAAATATTGTACAAATAAAGTTAATGGCACCAAGAATAGAAGACGCACCTGCTAAATGCAGTGAAAAAATTGCCAAGTCCATAGCGGGCCCGGGTTGTCCCGTCGTCGAAAGAGGCGCATAAACGGTCCACCCGCCACCAACACCATTCTGACCAGGAGGCCCTTCAAAAAATGTCGACAAAACAAGTAACATCAGTGCAGCAGGTAATAACCAAAATGAAATATTATTCATACGTGGGAATGCCATATCCGGCGCACCGATCATAATCGGCACAAACCAGTTACCAAAACCACCGATAAGAGCCGGCATGACCATGAAGAACACCATAATCAGACCATGCGCCGTAATCAGTACGTTAAAGAAATGATAGGAGGCCTCAATACTTCCACCTTTAAGCAATGGCAGAAAATTCATTCCCGGATACATTAATTCTGCGCGCATCAATCCGGAAAAAATTCCGCCGACAACACCAGCAATTATTGCGAATATAAGATAGAGTGTCCCAATATCTTTATGGTTTGTTGAAAGCAACCAACGACGCCATCCCGTTGGGGTGTGGTGTTCGCCGTGGTCTTCAGCATGTGAATCGTAACTCATTATAACGCTCTCCAGTTATTCTGTTAGGCTTTGCGCAGATGCATATTGCTGCAAGCGCGGTGCATCAATAGATGCATATTTCACTTTTGCTTCTTCAAGCCATGCTTCATATCTTTCTTGAGATACGACTTCGACCATGATCGGCATAAAGCCATGGCGAATTCCGCATAGTTCAGAGCATTGCCCGTAATAAAGACCTTCTTTAGTCGCTTTAAACCATGTTTCATTCAGCTTACCAGGGACAGCATCAATTTTTACACCAAATGCAGGCATCGCCCAAGCGTGAATAACATCAGTTGCAGTTACCTGAACCCGAACTATTTTATTCACGGGGACAACAACGCTCGCATCCGAACCAAGAAGCCTTGGATGCTTATCATAATCAGCATCGCCTTCCTCAAGCATATTGGCATCAAAAACTATTTCTTCATAATCAAGATACTCATAAGTCCAGTACCACTGATTGCCAATTGCCTTGATCGTAATATCTGCTTCGGGAATAACATCCTGATTATACATTAGCCTAAATGACGGAACGGCAATAAGCACCAGAATAAGCACCGGCACAGCGGTCCATAAAATTTCCAGCAATGTATTATGTGTTGTTTTGGAGGCAACAGGATTGGCTTTCGCATTAAACTTAATAAAAATATACACCAGTATACCTGTCACAAGTAATGTGATTATTCCGGTGATCCACAATAACAGATCATGAAATGCAATAGTTTCTGCCATGATCGGCGTTGCAGCTTCCATGAACCCAAGCTGACCTGGCTTTGCACTATGAATACCATCTTCAAAAGCGGTGCGGGCACCATCCTCTAAAGCGATAGCGGTAACTATTGTGCTAATAAATGTTGCCACCATGGTAGCCAACATCAAAAATGTTTTCTTGAACAACATGTTCCTCTTTACCCCTTGAATTACGGATATAAACTTTAAGTAAACGTAAAATATGATAGGACAAAACCTTTAAAAAACAATAAAGATACTCCCCTTCTTCACATAAAACGACCTTCGGAAAATCTTATACCAGAAAATTGATCTAGCTCAAGGAAACAATTCATAAAATTAACATTTTAATCGGTTTTGATATAGATCAAATTACCAGTCAGCATTTCCATACAATATATTTCATCAGTTAACACAGAAAATTTAGGCATTTACCAGACTTGCAAATCCAGATGCAAAACGATATTACTTAATGAATTTGATAATTCCATCATTCAATGAAAAGTTTATTTTTCTCATGACAATTGATTTTACCAACAACTCATATTTTTTTGATGATTCTAATAATGATTCCGGCCTGTCATCAATTCGCACCCAGCGCCAAATTGATGAGGCCCTGCACGGCATGGATGATGGGGAGCTTTATTTGCAATATGCACAATCTGAAACCTTCTCATTTGACGATGGCCGATTGAAAAATGCCGCTTATGATACATCAAAAGGCTTCGGCCTGCGTAGTGTGCTTGGGGAAGTAACAGGCTTTGCCCATTCATCGGAACTCAGTGAAGACGCCTTAAAAAGAGCCGTTGAAACTGTGCAAAGCATAAAATCTGGAAGCAGTGCAACACTCGCCATCCCGCCGCAACGGACAAATAAAAAATTATACAGCGATGAAAATCCTCTAGGGGGCGTTGCCTTTAAAGACAAGATCAGAATTTTAGAAGAAATAGATGCTTACGCCCGCGCCAAAGACCCCAAAATATGTCAGGTAAGCTGTTCTATATCGGGCGAATGGCAGGTCATTGAGATTATCCGGCCCGGCGGACACCGCGTTCGTGATATCAGACCCCTTGTTCGCCTAAATATTAGCGTTGTCGCCAAACATGGTGACCGCATGGAAAGCGGTTACGAGGGCTCAGGCGGCAGATACACCTATAATCAACTACTCACATCAGAAAACCGGAAAGAACAAACGGACAATGCCATTCGTCAGGCAATTTTAAATTTGGATAGTGTTCCGGCACCCGCCGGCGAAATGGACGTGGTTCTCGGCCCGGGATGGCCCGGCGTGCTTCTGCATGAAGCCATCGGCCATGGACTAGAGGGCGATTTCAATAGAAAAGGAACATCAGCATTTGCCGGATTAATGGGCGAAAGAATTGCTGCCAAAGGAATCACCGTTGTTGATGACGGCACGCTGGAAAACAGGCGCGGCTCACTCAGCATTGATGACGAAGGCACCGCAACAAACTGCACGACACTCATTGAAGACGGCATTTTAGTAGGTTATATGCAAGACCGCATGAACGCTCGCCTGATGGGAGTAGAATCAACGGGAAATGGCAGACGTCAAAGTTACGCACACCAACCAATGCCACGCATGACAAACACCTATATGTTAAATGGCAATCAAAACCCTGATGAAATTATTGCTGGCGTTAAGGACGGACTATATGCCGTTAATTTTGGCGGCGGGCAAGTTGATATTACCAACGGGAAATTCGTTTTCAGCTGCACGGAAGCCTACCGTATTAAAACGGCAAAATTGAAGCCCCGGTCAAGGGCGCAACGCTTATTGGTTCCGGCCCGGAAGCTCTGAAAAAAATTAGTGCTATCGGCAATGATCTTAAACTGGATAATGGTGTTGGCATATGCGGCAAAGCGGGACAATCAGTCCCGGTTGGTGTAGGACAACCAACAATTCGCCTTGACGGCATAACCGTCGGTGGAACCGATATTTAAGGTTATATTTAAGGTTTTTTAATATAACAATGAAACATAGAAAATTTCAAACTGGAATTAATTCATGAAAGAAAGAATTGTTTGGGTTGATTATGCTAAAGCAATAACGATAATTTTAGTCGTATACAAACATGTTGCAAATGGCGTTTATAATGCTGGCCTGCCTGTTAATGAAGCAAATTTCCTGTTAGGTGATAGCATAATTACCAGCATTCGCATGCCTTTGTTCTTTTTTCTATCAGGGTTGTTTTTTTTTTAATTCTCTGAAAAAAAGAGGATATAAAAAAATCATCGTTAAGAAAATTGACACTATCGTTTATCCCTACATATTATGGTCTGTAATTCAGGGATTAACAGAGGTATTTCTTTCATCTTATACAAACAACCATATTGAAATTTCTGACTTATTCTCAATCCTTTGGAACCCCAGAGCTCAATATTGGTTCTTTTACGCACTATTTATTATTTTCGTGATTGCATCACTTACGCTTCATAAGGCCAAACAAAAACATCTATTAGCAATATTCTTATGTTCGGTTTTAATTTATTTAATTAGACATGACATACCATCAAATATGATATTTCACTATTTCTCAAATAACTTTGTATTTTTTGCTTTTGGAATGTTATTTAACTCTTGGGAACCATCAAAGAATTTCGGAACAAAAACTATACTAACAACATCATTTATTGCATTTGCAATGGTTCAAGTGATTTATCATTTAATTTTAAACCCTTCTCTCGCATACAAAAATTTGTGGATATTACCCGTTTCACTTACATCAATTATTTTTGCTGTAAGTTTATCGCAGTCCATTTCAAAAACACCTAAAAAATGGTTGTTAATAATTGGGCAATCTTCAATGGCAATTTTTGTTTTACATATTTTTAGCGGCAGTGGAATTCGAATTATTTTATTAAATATTTTTGAAATAAATTCCGTATTAATACATATGGTAACTGGCGTTATTATGGGAGTCGGCGCTCCACTCATATGTGTTTATTTTATAAAAAAATATAAAATACCTTATGTTTTCTCCTACCCATTTAGTGAATTATTTACGAATTTAAAAAATAAAAAAATCAATTAGCTCAGTGCTTCAAGTGCAGTGATTGCCTCAAGGGCATTATCTTTAGGAACAAAAATATGATCATGATAAAAACCCGCTATGACATTGGCACTTATACCAACGTCCTTTAATGCATTTGAAAAAGCAGCGGTTAAGCCAACAGCTTCAAGGCTTGAATGAACCAGCAATGTTATTTTTGAATAAACACCTTCATACGTGAACCCCGCATCATCGGCTATTTTCTTTTCCAGAATAACCGTCAGCCCTTCAGCCTCTTGGACTGTACAAACTGGATTTAAGTCAAGAATATTTTTATTAAGTTTTTTATCAATTACACAAAAAACATATTCAACATCATCCAAGACTGGCTGCATTTCTTTTAATAATACTTGTAAATCAACGATACCTGCCATCAATATTCTCAACTTTAATATAAATATTCGCAACTTGCCAAAAAATACATAGTTATGCCTTAATTGAAAAATATAAACCTGTCTCAAGAAACTATGATCCAAAGGTATATAGCAAATGAAAAGTAAATTTATAATCTTTATTTCTTTAGGACTTATTTGTTCTTGTCTTCAAGGCTGTAGCTATGATGATTTTAATCGTGGCGCATATAATAGTGTTCAGTCTAATCAACGGGAAAGGTGCTACCGTTTAATAGGGCATCTACGTGATGATTGTCTAGCAAGATTAAAACCAACATATGACCAATATAAGAAACAGACTGAGAATGAACCTTCGAAAAGAAAAGCAGATAACTTTTAATTTAATTAATAAAAGTAGCTCTCATAATCTGTTTTGGTTCGGAACCAGCCATTTAATTTCAGATTCCAAACGGCTTATTACCAAATTTATGAATGTCTGCTTTCGACCCAGACTGTGTGAAAAGTCTGCATCTGGGTCTTAGTTAATAAAACTTGTCCTATTCTCCCGATCTTGGCTGCTTTCGCA
>JAESUD010000226.1 GCA_016763335.1 Emcibacteraceae bacterium
CTTCTTTAAAATCACGAAAAATACTACGGGACAGGTGAAAAGAAAGTGCCGTTGTACTGGCGCCGATGATAATTTCATCAGGATCATCCGTCCCCATAAAGTCTGCCATTGCCCTATGAGTATCCGCAACAAGCTTTACCGTATTTTTTGAGGTTATAAAGGCCCCGTGCATATTGGCGCTATCATTCATCAGATAATTATATATAGCCTCTGCCACCGACTTAGGTACCTGTGTCCCCGCAGGATTATCGAGATATACACGGGCCACACCTTCATCTTTAAGCGATAATGACGGGAATTTTTTTCTAACTTCTTCAATCGGGAATGACATACACCTAAGCCTTCAATGGTTCTGCAAAATTAATTTTGCACAATGTCATGACCTAATTGATAAATCAATCTCATGATTGATAAAAATACATTCTTGAAATTTTTAGTATCTCCCATTGAAATAAAGAGATACTTTTTGATAAACTGTGTTTGAATAGGAGAATAATAATGTCAAATGATGCCGCCATATCCGACCATTACACTAACGGTCAATTAATAGATAGAATTGAAACAGCCATAAACAAAGCAGGTTTTACCAAAGAAACCATAAAAGCGGATGATCTCTCCCCCGTTGATGAATTTCACATTGGCGGTCGCGGCGCTACCGAACATTTCTTCTCAAACATACATTTTAAAGAACAGGGTAATATCCTTGATGTCGGCTGCGGCATTGGCGGCGCTTCAAGATTTGTTGCCACTAAGTATGACTGCCATGTAACAGGTATCGATTTAACCTCTGAATTTATTGAGGTTGGTAACACTCTTTCCGAGTGGGTTCAAATGGAGCCGCGTGTAAAACTTCATCAAGGAAGTGCGCTATCAATGCCCTTTGACAATAATTTATTTGACGGCGGCTATATGATGCATGTGGGAATGAATATTGTGGATAAAGCAACCCTTTTTAAAGAAATATACCGCACATTACGCCCAGGCGCGAGCTTTGCGATTTATGATGTTATGCGCCTTGACGACAAAGACTTAAAATACCCTGTTCCCTGGGCGACAACATCTGACACGTCTAGTCTTTCATCACCAGATGAATATAAAACTCATCTGAAAAATGCAGGATTTAAAATAGATATTGAAAATAATTGCTTTGAAAGAGCCGTAGCCTTTTTTAAAGCGACCAAAGCGAAGGCTGAAACGCGTAGCGAACCGCCAATATTGGGCCCTCATATAATTGTTGGAGAAGGAGCCCCGCTTAAGATGAAAAATTTATTTGAAAATATAGTTGGCGGCCTTATCGCGCCTTTCGAAATAGTTGTTCAAAAATAAACATAGCGTTTCACTGAATATCATTACGATATAGAAACGAGATATAAAAGACCCCAATTGAGAGCCTTTTATATCTTTTTATTTTACAGGACGCCTGGATAATTTCCACCGTCAATAAGGATATTTTGACCCGTTACAAATCCTGCATTAGCAGAACAAAGCCATCCGCACGCCGCACCGAATTCTTCTGGACGGCCAAAACGACCCGCCGGATTCGTGGCCATTCTGTATATCCGCGCATCTTCTTCACTTATGCCTTTTGCTTTTGCCTCACCGGCAATGACTTCTGCAATGCGGTCTGTTTCAAATGGTCCGGGAAGAAGGCCATTTATTGTCACGTTATCTTTAACCGTAGTACGCGCCACACCGGCACAGAAACCCGTTAAACCAGAACGGGCACCATTGGATAAGCCAAGCACGTTTATTGGTGCTTTAACGGCGCCTGAAGTGATATTGACAATCCGGCCAAATTTTCGCTCGATCATACCGTCCACCACAGACTTGATGAGCTCTATCGGGGTTAGCATATTTGAATCAAGTGCCGCGATCCATGTATCACGGTCCCAGTCGCGAAAATTACCCGTTGGCGGGCCGCCCGCATTATTAATTAGAATATCCGGATCAGGACAGGCAGCAAGTATTTTTGCGCGGCCTTCTGGTGTTGTTACATCACAGGCTACGGTGGTCACTTCTGAACCCGTCGCCTCGCGGATTTCCTGTGCCGTTTTTTCCAAAATTGCGGCATTTCGTCCATTAATAAAAACATGAACACCATCACCGGCCAATGTCATTGCGCAGGCTTTACCAAGCCCTTTTGATGACGCACAGATAATCGCTTTGCGCCCTGTAATTCCTAAATCCATTTTATAACTCCTGAATTATTTTTTAATTTTATTGTTTAAAAATTTATTTTTAATTTTTTAATTTTTAGGACCCCAATGGTCAAATATACTTTTATGTATGTTGTTTATATGTCGCGCCATTCGCGCCGACGCAAGAGTGCCATCTCTTTTTTCAAGAGCGTCAATAATATCAAGATGCTCTTTATTGCTAGGTTGTTTACGGCTCGGCATCCGTTCATGATCAAATATCGCCGTGCGCCGACGAAGGTCTTTTATCAGTTCAATAAATATTTTATTGTTTGATGCCTGAGCAATAAAATTATGAAACAGATCATCAGCGTCTCGCATTTCAATAGCGGTGACATCCCGATTTTCCAATACCTTTTCAATGGTCACTCGCACTTTTTGAAGCTCTTTCGCATCCACATTTTTAGCAGCCTCTCTTACCGCATCACATTCAAGTAATTTTCTAACGTGAAGTATCTCAACATATTCTTTTAAGCGCACTTCACGAACAATAACACGGCCACCGCTTCTCTCAACTAACCCATCAGCTTCCAATTTGCTAATCGCCTCTCTAATAGGGGTACGCGATACATTTAAATGAGCCGCCAATCGTCTTTCCTGTATCGGATCACCATAAGCGAACTGCCCATTTAAAATCATGTCACGAATTATTCGGTATGTTCTTATACCAAGACTATCATTATCCCCGATAAGCATTTGATTTATATTATTATTTGGAAAATCATCCGTTGTTAAATTCTGTTCTGGATTAGTTGGTAATAACATAAAATTGCTTTCTTGATAATGTGGAATGCCAATGGTATACCAATTAAATACCAAATTCAAATGTATAATATCTATAACGGAATATTATGCATTATAGAGCAGTATTATTATCAGTTCCCCTTAATAATATTAACAATACACGGTGAATTTAATTTAAAAATACGCCGGAAACTCTTTTTAGGAATAGTAGAAATGGCTTTTAAATTATCCGAACAAACAAAGGGTGTCTACATAATTGCAGCCACCCCTTTTTTGGATAATGGCTCAATAGATATGGAAAGTGTTGACCGCCTGATAGACTTTTATATGGAAAAAGGCGTTGATGGCATCACGATACTTGGTATCATGGGCGAGGCAACAAAATTAACCGATGATGAGGTGGTTACTTTGATGGCGCGCGTCCTTAAACGCGTAAATGAAAAACTTCCTGTTATTGTTGGCGTAAGCAATGCCAGTACGGATAAGCTAGTGTCATTATCAAAAGACGCAATGGACCTCGGCGCAGCGGGTGTGATGGTCGCACCCTTTTCTGCCCATAAAACTGACGAGGCGATTTTCAATTATTTCTCTACTATAGCAGAAGCACTCGGTTCCGATATTCCAATGGTTTATCAAGATTACCCGTTAACGACCGATGCCGATGTATCTGTTAATTGCCTTCTGCGTACCATCAAAGAAATCAAACAGGTTGTTATGCTTAAGCATGAAGAATGGCCCGGGTTAAATAAGCTATCAATGTTACGCGAAAAAAGTGCGGAACAGGGGTTGCGACGCATCAGTATATTATCCGGTAATGGTGTGTTATTTCTGCCGCAAGAACTTGAGCGCGGCGCAGACGGGCCCATGACCGGTTTTTCATTTCCAGAAATGCTGGTGCAAGTATATGCAATGCATAGCTCTGGGAATATCGATGGTGCAGAAGATTTATTCGATGCCTACCTGCCCATTGTTCGTCATGAACAGCAGTTGGGATACGGTCTTGCAATTCGAAAAGAAATCCTCCGTCGCCGCGGTGCAATATCATCTGCCAAAACCCGCACGCCGGGCCCAACTCTTAATGCACATGACCATAAGGAACTTGACAGACTACTCGACAGGCTTGATAACAAACTGTCCGCTCTAGGCTAACTCTTCAAATAAATGATCATAGAAAGCACCTCTCGATTTATAATTTCATCAGAACTTTTATAATGACCTTTATATCCATATTTTGCTTTATGTGGATCACAGCATCATATGCGGATACAGCAGAACAACCCCCAATTATTGTTGGCGCAAACATCGGTAATGTACCGTGGGAATTTCAAGACACGGACGGAACATTCATCGGGTTCGAAATTGATCTGGTCACTGAAATTGGCAAACGTTTAAACCGTGAAGTTGATATTATCAACGTGCCGTTTAACGGATTATTCGCCGCCGTGCAATCAGGCCGCATTCATATGGCCATCTCTTCAATCGCTATAACGGATAAAAGACTGCAATCAGTTTCCTTTACCCAGCCATATTATGACAGCGATCTATCCTTGACCGCCATCACAGGTTCCAGCATCAAAAGCCTTGATGATTTAAGAGGACAAATTATTGCTGTCGATACAGGCTCAACAGGCGACATGTGGGCCACTGAAAATGAACAGAAATACGGCTTTGCTGAAATCCGCCGTTATGAAGGATTAGCCCCCGCAATGCTCGACGTGGTTATTGGCCGAGTTAAGGGATATGTCAGTGATATTCCTGCGTTGCTCTATTATACTAAAGATAAACCCAATCTTTCCGTTATGGAACGCATCCCTACCGGCGGGCGTTATTCAATGATGATGGGCAAAAACAACCCACTAATTACAGAAATTAACAACGTTATTTCAACCCTCAAGACTGAGGGCTTCATCAACATGCTTCATGCAGAATGGTTTGGCGCTCCCGCAGATGAAAACACATCCACAGTCAAAATAGTAGATATGCCGAAAAAAAATGACGGTATTGAATTAAACTTTGTTGATACCTTTTTAAACATGGATGTTTTTCTTCAAACTTATCCGCTCCTAATTGAAGGTCTTTTTATTACAGTTCAATTAGGCCTTCTAAGTATTATTACAGGACTTATTCTCGGGTTGTTTTTGGCCTTGGTTCGTTTATACGCCGCTAAGCCATTTCGATTTATGGCAAAAGCATATATTGACCTTTTTCGCTCCATTCCACTTTTGGTTCTCTTAATTATCATTTTTTACGCTTTGCCATTCGTTGGCCTCAGCTTATCACCCTTTTCCGCCGCTGCCGTTTCCTTATGTATTGTTTCCGGCGCGTATACGGCTGAAATTTTTCGTGCCGGAATTGAAGCAGTCCCTAAAGGACAATTTGAGGCTTCACAAGCGCTCGGTTTAAGTTATCGCTACATGATGGGGGATATTATTTTACCGCAAGCCATAAAAATCGTCATTCCACCGCTCACCAATAACTGTATTAATGTAATTAAAGATACGGCGTTAGCATCCGTAGTTGCCATGCCTGATTTATTAAAACAGGCAACACAAGCTCAAGCCATCTCCGCAAACCCGACCCCTCTTATTGCTGCCGCTATTATTTATCTAATGTTCTTGCTGCCGCTCGTATTATGGGTTTCGCGTATCGAAGTTAAAATTAAAGGGGGGAAGAGATAATGACAGCCCTTATTAAACTCGAAAATATAAATAAACATTATGGCACCTTCCAAGCCCTTCATAATATCAACCTTGAAATAAACGAGGGCGAAGTGGTCTGCGTCATTGGTCCTTCCGGGTCTGGTAAATCCACAATGATCCGGTGCATTAACCTACTAGAACAATATGATGATGAGGGAAAAATTACGGTAGATAATGTTTTGGTGCAAAAGGACAAAAATCTCAAAAATGTTCGCGCTGAAGTTGGAATGGTTTTTCAAAATTTCAATTTATTCCCGCATTTAACCATATTAAAAAACTTAATGCTCGCCCCCATTAGAACAAAAAATATTTCAAAGAAACATGCTGAAATTGCCGCCTTTAAATTATTAGAAAAAGTAGGCATCAAAGAGCAAGCAAATAAATATCCAGACCAGCTTTCTGGTGGACAGCAACAACGCGTAGCAATTGCCCGCGCCCTCGCCATGGAACCCAAAGTACTTTTGTTTGATGAACCAACATCCGCACTTGATCCGGAAATGGTCGGTGAAGTGCTTGATGTCATTAAAACCCTTGCAAAAAGCGGTGTCACTATGATTGTCGTAACCCATGAAATGGGCTTTGCTAAACAGGTGGCAGACAGGGTTATTTTCATGGATAGCGGCCAGATTATTGAGCAGGGAAGTCCGAGCGAGATATTCGATAACCCACAAGAACAACGCACACAGAATTTTTTAAAAGCCGTGCTAAATCATTAATATTATTACTTTTCAAAGGAAACCAAGTGGCACTAGATATGAAATATGTACGGGAACAATTTCCCGGTCTTAAGAATGATTGGATTTTTATGGATAATGCCGGCGGTTCGCAAATTTTAAAAGGCGCCGTTGATAAAATTAATGAATATTATTTTCAAAATAACGTTCAGCATGGCGGCAGTTATGAAATTTCACAAAATGCCGTTAAAGCATACCAAAACGGACGAGATAATATCGCAACACTTTTCAACGCCGCACGCAGCGAAGAGATTGTTTTTGGCCCTTCATCAACCATTCTACTGCAATTTCTCACAAAATCTCTTGCCAGTCAGTTTAGGGCAGGTGACGAAGTGATCGTCTCCATCACCGATCACGAATCAAATATCGGGCCTTGGGTCTGGCTTGAAGAAAAAGGTGTGGTGATTAAATTCTGGCCCATGAATAAAGAAACTTATGAACTTGAATTGGATGAGCTTGATAAGCTTATGACCGACAAAACA
>JAESUD010000227.1 GCA_016763335.1 Emcibacteraceae bacterium
AAATATTGATGATCGTTAAAACAATCCGTTTAACTAAGTAAATAAAATTATTCATATTATCTCCATTTTTTCGCTGTTAATAACAGCAGTTACAACATTTCTAATTTCAGATATAAATTTTTCTTTTTCATCATGTATAAAAAAATGTCCCCCATTAAACCCGATTGAATTAACGTTCCCAACAATATGTTTCTGCCAAGCTATAACATCTTCTTTGGGGGCATCTGCATCTTCTTGACCCCAAAATAGCGTGGCGCCAGTTCCTAGTTTTTGCTTTTGATCAAATACATGCTTGGCTCCTAAACCAAAATCCGCCCGCAGCATTGGTATAAAGACTTCCATCATTTTTGGGTCATTGATAATTTCAGAGGGTATAGTAGAAAAAGTTTTAAGCTCTTCTATAAAATCATCATATGGCAAATTATAACTGGGTGGTTTTAATTCTGGCAGATGAGGGGCTCTTTTGGCAGAAAGAAATATATGTTTAAGGTAGAAATTTTTATTTTTTTGTAATTTTCGGGCCAATTCAAAAGCTATTAACGCTCCATTACTATGGCCAACAAATATATAGGGAATGTTAACAAAAGGATGAATTTCTTTAAATAATAAATCTACTTTTATCGGCAGATCTTCAATTGGATTTTCTTTAAACCTTGTTTCCCTTCCTGGTGCTTGAATTGCAAATAAATCTATATTGTCGTCAAAGTAATCTTGCCATCCAGTAAAGGCCGAAGCACTCCCGCCCGCATATGGAAAACAGAAAATTCTTAAACGAGCTTGATCAGAATATCTATATTTTACAAACCACTTAGACATGACATTCCTCGTTATTAAAACCTACTATTCTCCCACGCTCGAACTTTATTACCTTGTCTGCAACATGGAAATATCGATCATCATGAGTGATGACAATTACAGTTTTTCCCTGGCACTTAAGCTCCATTAAAAATTCGTTATAAAAATACTCTCTAAAGTGAGAATCTTGCTCCGCCGCCCATTCATCAAAAACAGATATTTCTGCATCATCAAAATACGAGATGAGTAAAGCCAACCGCTTTCTTTGGCCCTCTGAAAGGTCTATCGTCGATAATTCTCCGTCCTTCACATTTACTTTATCTGCCAACTGCATTTTATTTATAAAATAAGTTATGGAATTGTCATCTATCTGTTTTCCATGCTTACTGATTATTCTATTAAACAAATAATAGTCAGAAAAAATTGTTGAAAAATAACTATTATACCATTCCATTTTTTCACGGCTTAAGAGAATATTATTGAGAGATATATTACCAATCGTTGGTTCATATAAGCCAGTTAATATTTTCGCAGCCGTCGTCTTTCCACTGCCATTACCACCCACAAAAAAAACCACCTCACCTTTATGAATTTCCAAATCAAACGGGCCAAATTCAAATGTTCCACTATTTTCTTCGTTGTTATATTTGTAAAAAATATTATTGAGAGAAAGCATTTTAAAGTCTGAATGTTCAATGTCTGTTGATCCAACTTTAGTCTGTTCAAATTTAAGTTTCTTTAGTCGATTAATCGCTACTGAAGCCAACGCAAAATTTTGCCAGCTATTCATTAAAAAAATGATCGGCCCCATTATGTAAAATACGACAACAATAAAATTTAATACGCTCACATCAAGGTCAATAAAACTATGAGAAATAAAGATGACACTCCCTACTGATAAAAACAACATCCCGGCATTCCAGTTATTTGCCAAAGAAAAATAGAATGCCGCTTTTCCACTTACAGACTTAAAATCAGTTGAAATGGATGCGAGGTCTTCTTTATGAAATTTTTTTTGCCTTACCTGATTGAAATTAAATTCTTTAAAGCCATCGATTACCGCCCGATAACTTTCAAAGAGTTTGTCCTGTAATTCCCGCCGCTTGCCAAATTGAGCGGTGCCTCGTTTAATGATAAAAAGTTTAGAAACCAATATTCCTAACGTCAAAAAACCGAGAGCTGTTAGCAAATAACCAATCGACATGGTTCCCAAATAGGCCAGCCCCAATAAAACTATAGTTGCGTTATACACAAGTACTGGAATTATCCCGAGCCAATTGTTAATAACCGCAATATCTTCCGTTAAAGTCGTATATAATCTGTGCGTGCCTACGGATTCTAACTGCTCATAGGTAAAATTTGAAATGCTCTTGGTTAACTGTTCTCTTATATCATAAGTTATTTGGGCACCTAATAAGGCCAGTAGATATTGAGATAAAAACCCCAATACTATCATCAAAAAAAGTGCCCACCAAAAATAAATCATAGCTGTCAAAATTTCATCGACCCGCAAGGCATATGATGTCGCAAGTTTCAATAAAAGAATATTCGCCCCCCCGCTCATAGCACTGATACCAGAGATCAATACAATTTTCTTTTTATTCTTCCTTATATTTTCAAAAATCATATAATATTCTATTCAACTTTTTAAAGCTTCAGAAGATTCAAGAATCTCCTTTTCATTACACGAGTTATCACTAATGCATGAATTATCACCAACACATGTTGCGAGAATTTCAGTTAAATATTTATCCAATGGATCGGTATAAAAGGGGGTATCCCAAATATTTTCAAGATCTTCAGGAACGTGGTAGGTTGAAACAATTTTAGATCCAGAATATAGCCTAATAACTGGATGAATAAATTGACTATTTTCCCCATCTAAAGGATCTCTGTGATTATTAAATGGATCAACACCTTCAGCTAGAACACCATACTCCATCGTAAGTAATATAGAAAATTCAGATTTATTTTGAAATTTTTCAAAAACATAATCCACAGAACATGATTTCTGGATTTCAAACTGCCTGTCATCTATATTGAACTTAATAAAATCACAAAAAACTTTTGGTTGTTGAAAAAGAGCTGATGAACAATCCACCCTATTAATGATAAATTTCCTCAGAGACAGAATATCAAAGGGCACATATTCATCAGAATATACGCCACCGTCATATTTGACCTGAAGTATTTGATTTAAAAATTTAATGTTGTACCTAAATCCATGTATAAACCCTGAAAACCCTACTCTAAAGTCTCTGCCGTGCATCAAAGTCCCAATAAAATACATATCAGAAACAGAAACAGACTCCCAACTTGAATTCAATATAGGGTATTTTTCTTTATGATCAATTTGTACAAAACAAGATTCCGCGTCAAAAATAGTTGAATCCATTCTAAAACCTGCACAAAGAATAACTTTATCAACAATAAGTTTGATCTTTTGATTTTGCGCATGACTATAAGCAATATCAACACACAACTTTCCGTCTTCTAACTTATTAATTTTTTTTATATCAGCATCTAAAATTGTATTTTGTGATTTAAGTTGATAAGTATCTAATATATTATTATTTACCGCCCTTAGGTCTCCTACATAATGTGTCTGCCAAGCCAACCTAACCGCCGTGGGACTTATCATATGTACAACAGCGGCATGACTTACGAGGCTATCAGCAAACTCAGACCCAGAATTTCCTTTTCCAACAACCATAACACGTTGACCAATATAATCATCGGGATTGATTGAACATTCTCCATAGAATTCACAGTGATTTACACCTTCAAACATCGGGATGTTTTCTTTTGGCAATCCTGTAGCTAATATCAGCTTGTTTGCTTGAATAACCTCATTGGAGCTTGTTGTAACTAGAAATTTTTCTTTTTTAGAAATCTTTAATACTTTTGTTTTATATGAAATGTTTAGTTGATATTTGTTGGAAAAATCATTTAAATAATTAACCAAATCATCTGCTTTTGGAAAATATTCTTTACTATATTTAGAAAACCGCAAACCATCATAATCTGTTAATAAAGAATTCCAATCCCAGCGCAAATTTTTATTTGAATCGTTAAAACTAGTCTCAGTTTTATTTATAGATATCAACGTTCTATGCCGTGGAAATTTTGTAAAAAAACTCCCGCTACATTCATTTTCCTCAACGATAAGATAATCCGCATCTCTTTTTTCAAGATAATATCCTAATTGAAGTCCAGCCGGTCCAGCTCCTATGATTAAATAATCTACAGTTTTAATATTTTTTGACATTTTATTTCCCTTATTAATAATTTATATTCAAACTTTTTAAGTTAATAATTACTAGTTTTTACACTTAACGAATTTAATTAAATTCGTTAAAACTTACCCTTCAATACCTCACTTAGACGTTCTTCAAATTGTTGCCTATTTATCTTCCAGTTTCTTTTTTTAAACAATTCTCCATGCCTCCCATCTAAGGTGATAATTTTTTGAAAATTTGATGTATATTTATCCAAATCATAAAGTTCATTCTTCTGATCTAATGACATACCCTTAATGAAACCTATGCTATTATTTGCCTTATATAGATCAACATATAGATTTGATTTTTTAAACTCTAAATCCTTAAGTATTTTATGTAATGTGTGTGCCCAAGTCACAAAACGCCTAACATTGTCCTTATTATTCCCAGCTAAATGTATTACATTATTTTCTATCAATCTGATAATTTTGGATATTGAAACATCATCTCGAAGGCCTGCAAATTTCTCTTTTTCGATATGTTTTTCAAAACTTACCCACCATTTTGAATTAGTTTCACGGTAGTGCTTTAACCATGAATCAATCATTCCTACATATTTTACTTCAAATCCAATTTGATTTAATTCCCATGCAACCTTATACGCTAGTATCCCCCCAAAGCTCCAGCCTAGGATATATAACTCTCCTGTTTTTTGTTCCTTCTTTACTATATTCACAAAATATTCGACTAAACTATCAATAGATTTTGAAACATTATCTGTGAATAGATCAGGAATTTGAAGGCAATAAAAATTGGCTAGATGTGAAAGATCATGACTAAATTTTCTACATCCTCCCATTAATCCACCCGCAGATGGGAAAACATAAACATTTTTCAAATTAGGATTGTTTTTATTTATACTCCCCAATACATTTTCCTCAACACTACCGTCAGGAAAGTCAGAAGGTGTGAATTCTCCGTCACTTTCTTCACACCATTCAATGAGCTCTTTGAGGTATTTTTC
>JAESUD010000228.1 GCA_016763335.1 Emcibacteraceae bacterium
CCCCAACCGGGCATAAATCAACCACATTACCGGAAAGTTCAGACGCAAATGCCTGTTCCTGATATGTCGTAATTTGCATATTTTCACCGCGACCAATAGCACCAAGCGACGGCACACCGGCAATTTCTTCAGCAAGCCTAACACAGCGTGTACAGTGGATACAGCGTGTCATGATGGTGCGAATAAGCGGCCCCATATATTTTTCTTTAACAATACGGCGTTTTTCGTTGTAACGGTTATCACCAATGCCATAAGCCATTGATTGATCCTGAAGGTCTCATTCGCCGCCCTGATCACAGATTGGACAATCGAGTGGGTGATTGATAAGTAAAAACTCCATCACTCCTTCACGAAATTTTCTTACCTTTTCCGTATTGGTTTTAACTTCCATACCGTCACTGCCGGAAGCGCGCATGACGCCGCCGGTTTGGTGGTCCGGGCGATACTTCAACCAGACACATGCGGCAATTACCGGCAATAGAAAGCCGTTCATGGTAACAAAAACGCGGAATTTCAATGCCGGCTTGTTCAGCCGCCTGCAGGACCGTAGTCCCTTGCTCCACTTCTATTTCAATTCCATCTATGGTTAGCGTTGGCATATTTTATATCTCCTACGCTGCTTCATGCGTTTTTTTATATTCAAGAATTCGTGCTTCCACTTCGGGTCTAAAGTGTCTAAACAATCCTTGAATAGGCCATGCAGCAGCGTCGCCTAGTGCACAAATCGTATGTCCTTCGATCTGCTTTGTTACATCAAGCAACATGTCAATTTCTTCTATTTCAGCCTCGCCAGTTGCCAGACGTTCCATCACGCGCCACATCCAGCCCGTACCTTCACGGCACGGTGTACACTGCCCGCAGCTTTCATGTTTATAAAAAGCCGATAACCGGGTAATTGCACGAACAAGATCAGTTGATTTATCCATAACAATAACCGCCGCGGTACCAAGACCGGTACCTTCAGCGCGCAAACTGTCAAAATCCATCAGTACTTCATCGCAAACCGATTTCGGTATCATATGAACGGATGAACCACCGGGAATAATCGCCAGCAAGTTATCCCAGCCACCACGAACGCCGCCCGCATGCTTTTCAATAAGCTCCCTAAGCGGGATACCCATTTCTTCTTCAACATTACACGGGTTATTCACATGGCCAGAAATACAGAATAATTTAGTTCCTGTATTATTTTCACGGCCAAGTCCCGCGAACCATGAACCTCCACGGCGTAATATGGTTGGTACAACGGCAATGGACTCAACATTATTCACCGTTGTCGGGCAACCAAACACACCGACATTCGCCGGGAATGGCGGTTTAAGACGTGGTTGACCTTTTTTACCTTCAAGGCTTTCAATCAATGCTGTTTCTTCGCCGCAAATATAGGCCCCGGCCCCACGGTGAACATATACATCAAATGCATATCCACTTCCGCAGGCATCCTTGCCAAGTAGTCCTGCCGCTCTCGCTTCTTCAATGGCTTGTTCAAGCACGTTTGCTTCATGAACAAATTCACCACGAATATAAATATAGGCGGCAATAGCGCGCATGGCAAAACCAGCGATCAAACAACCTTCAATAAGTTTATGAGGGTCATGGCGCATAATTTCGCGGTCTTTACATGTGCCCGGCTCGCCTTCATCGGCATTCACCACCAAATAGCTTGGACGACCATCGGATTCTTTAGGCATAAAAGACCATTTAAGACCGGTCGGGAAACCCGCACCGCCACGACCACGAAGGCCGCTTTCTTTCATTTCATCAATGATGCTGTCTTGACCACGGGCAATGATTTTTTTTGTTCCGTCCCAGTCACCACGTTTTTTAGCGCCGTCAAGAAACGGGCTTTCAAAACCATAGAGATTAGTAAATATTCTATCTTTATCAGCTAACATTATTTATCACTCCCCATATCCTGACCAAAAGTTGCGCCCGACGGCGCCATATCTTTAAGCGATGTCGGCCCGCCCAATGGGCATGATCTAAAGCGACCATTTTGCGGTCCCGGGTTTACTTTTTTACCGGCTTTCAAATCTTTAATGAATTGGCGTGTGCTTTCATCATTCAAGTCTTCGTAATACTCTTCTTTGTAGGCAATAACCGGGGCATTAACACATGCACCCGCACATTCCACTTCAAGAAGCGTATATTCACCGTCTCTGGTTGTTTCACCAAAACCGATACCAAGCTCTTCCTTACACGCCTTCACAACGTCATCTGACCCTCTAAGCCAGCACGGTGTTGTCGTGCACACTTCAATCACATGCCTGCCCACAGGTTTCAGGTTATACATGCTGTAAAAACTGGCAACCTCATGAACCCTAATATAAGGCATATCAAGGAAATCAGCGATATATTCCATTACAGGAATGCTAACCCAGCCATTATTCTGCTCCTGCGCCCGATGCAAAAACGGCATAACGCAGCTTTGCTTGCGATTTTCAGGATATTTTACAAATTGAGATTTAGTCCATTTTAAATTTTCAGGACTAAATTCAAATTTTTCTGCATCTTTTACATTCACACTCATCGGTCAATCTCTCCGAACACAATATCGAACGAACCAATCATTGCCGGAATATCCGCAAGCATGTGCCCTTTGGCAACATGCCCCATAGCCGCCAAATGGGGGTAGCCGGGTGCGCGAATATGGCAACGATATGGTTTATTTGTACCGTCTGATATTAGATAGACACCAAATTCACCCTTTGGTGCCTCAACAGCGGCATAGACTTCACCTTCGGGTACTTTGAACCCTTCGGTATATAATTTAAAGTGATGGATCAATGCTTCCATCGATGTTTTAATTTCCGCACGTGGTGGCGGCGTCACTTTACGGTCAATGGATGAAACAGGCCCTTCAGGCATTTTTTCTATACATTGGCGTATGATTCGGATCGACTGATACATTTCTTCAATGCGCAGGATATAACGGTCATAACAATCACCGGCCTTACCAACGATCACGTCAAAATCAAGCTCACTATATACTTCATATGGCTCGGCACGGCGAATATCCCACGGAACATCGCAGCCACGAACCATCGCACCGGTAAAACCAAGTGCAAACGCCTCTTCCGCGCTTACTTTACCGATATCAACATTACGCTGCTTGAAAATTCTATTTTCAACAACAAGCGTTTCCATATCAGCGAGAACTTTCGGAAAGCTATCACAAAATTCAGGAATTCTATTTTCCAAACCAGCAGGCATATCCTGGTGAACACCGCCGGGACGAAAATAATTTGCATGAAGGCGCGCGCCGCATACAGCTTCGTAAAATTCCATCAGAATTTCACGTTGCTCAAACCCCCATAACATCGGCGTTAACGCGCCAACGTCAGTTGCATGGGCACAGATATTCATAATATGATTAAGGATGCGGCCGATTTCACTGAACAGCACACGAATATATTGCCCGCGCGGCGGCACCTCAATTTTCATCAACTTTTCAATCGCCAAACAGAACGCATGCTCTTGGTTCATTGGCGCCACATAATCAAGACGGTCAAAATAAGGAATCGCCTGCAGATATGTTTTATGCTCAATCAGTTTTTCAGTGCCGCGATGCAAAAGTCCTATATGCGGGTCAGCACGTTCGACAACTTCACCGTCAAGTTCAAGAATAAGACGAAGCACACCATGAGCCGCAGGATGCTGCGGCCCAAAGTTGATGGTGAATTTACGGTCTTCTGTTCGAGTTTGTTCAGTCATCTGAGTTCTCCTC
>JAESUD010000229.1 GCA_016763335.1 Emcibacteraceae bacterium
CTTTACGCATAGGAAGCGAAAACATGGCAATGCTTTGCCGCTCAGCCGTAATGGTGATGCCACTCATTCCTATATCAAATTTGTCTGCCATAAGATCATCCATCAAAGTTGGCCAAGTTGTTTTAACAAATTCTATTTCGACGTTCAGCGATAAGGCAAGCCCCTTGGCCAGTTCAATGTCGACACCATCCAGGTTTCCACCGTTCAGATAAGAAAAAGGCATATAGTCTCCGGTAGTCCCCACGTGAATAACGCCATTTTCTTTTATTATATCAAGGCGTGATACGGCCAATAGTGAAACATTGCTCGCCTTCGGATCATCAATTTGTCCACAAGCATTTAATGTGAGCGTAAAAAGTATACATAAAAATATTTTTTTAATGTTTCTCATGGTCTATAATTATTTTTTCTAAGATATCTTTTTAATACCGTAAATATTAGTACGGCATTAAATAAGGCTGCTAAGGTTGCGATTTCTCCTCCAGACCACAGGTTTGGATAAGGCGGATAAAATATTCCCGTTGTAAGAGAGATATTTTGTGAACGCGCTATAATCAAAAATGACACAAAGAGTGCTGCTTTTGACGCTTTGTCAAATTTTTGGGATAATAAAATAACGGGCGCAATGAAAATCAGGTCATATGTATGAAGCGGCGCAAGGCATGCTATCATTGATAATGTAACCGTCAATAAAAACAGTTTCATTTCGGCAGCTTTTTCACCTTCTAAATTTAGCCCTGATTTCTTACATAAAGTTAAGGCTGTCCAAATGACCAACACTGTTATTAAGAGTGCAATTGAAGACGCTATTTCGATGTCTGTGACATGGAATAATATATTACGAATTCCGGTGGTCAATTCTGGATGATTGGCAATGAAATCACCATGTCCCATTGTGCCGGAAATGTAGGCTTGGATAGATTTAATCATGCCAAATTGTATGGTTGGCGGTATATACATTAAAAATGTTAATATGCAGGTTATGAAGAGGGCTTTTCTATATTGGCCGAATGGTATTAATGCTATGAATAAACCCGCACCAACATTAGGCTTCAATAATACGATAAATAAACCGAGGGCAAGTAAAAAATTATTACGAGAGAGTACTGAGAAAATGACGATGCAAACGCCTAAATAGATTAAAATAGAAGTTTGTCCTAATACAAAAGTCAACACGGTCGACTGCATAATAGATACCAACCCAGTATAAAAAACTATAGTTGGCCACGATATTTTTACATTTATTTTGGCCAAGCCTTCTTTAAGTATTAGGCTGGACGCAAAGATCATAAAAACACTAAACCAACGCCAAATTTCTACGGCGGTATTATATTCAAAGAATGCAAAAAACCTTGAAAGAAACCACATGCCCGGCGGATAAAAGAAGGCTTGTCCATTAAAAGGATAATAATCCGGTTGCGGGTTAGAGGGATCAAAGATAAGATTTCCCAGTTCAATATACTCTTTACTGTAAGGGCTGATGCCCTCCGCCCATGCATGGCCTGCTAGCCAAATGTGGAGAAAGTCAATATCTTGCCAGTCGGCGAATATACTTTTGCTGAATAAGTATATAATACCTAAAATACCAAACGAAAATGCAGCCGCAGCAGATACTTTGTCGAATTGGTCACTTTCTATATATTTTTTCAGATGATTAAACATAATGTGTATCAGCATAGCCCCATTCTACTTTAATGATCCACATGAATTTAATTATATTTATCGTTGCAATAGAGGTCTTGAATTTTTATTTATGATTGTTTTATATCACCTGACGCAATAAACGCGCCGTTGCGAAAATCTACTTTATTATATTGAAAAGGTGAGCCATCCGGATTGGTTAATGTGCCGCCCGCTGCACTTAGGATGGCATGACCGGCGGCGATGTCCCATTCCATGGTCGGGCCAAACCTAGGATATATATCTGCCTTGCCTGCTGCGACGACACAAAACTTTAATGAACTTCCTGCCGAAGTCATATCCTTGACACCTAATTTTTCAAGATACGCTTTTGTTTCATCATCAAGATGGGATTTGCTGGCGAGGGCGGTTAAATTATCTTTTGAGGCTTGTCTGACCCGTATAGGGGCTTCTTCGCCAATCACTATACCATTTTTAACTTTTTGAATGGTGGCCGTGTCTGGATCTTTAGCGATGTATATATCACCAAGTGCCGGGGCATATATGATGCCGAATGTCGGTTGTCCGTTTTCGATAAGCGCAATATTAACAGTAAAGTCTGTACCTCCGGCAATGAATTCTTTTGTTCCGTCGTGTGGGTCAACGAGCCAGAATATATTGCTGACTTCGGGAATGTTGCCTTCGCTGGCGCTTTCTTCTGCGACTATGGGGATTTCCGGTGCGATTATGGCAAGGTCGCGGAGAATTATTTTTTCGGCGGCCTGATCGGCCAAAGTTACGGGCGAGCTGTCTTCTTTATATCGGACACCAATGTTACCTTCTCGGATTTCCATTATTTTATCACCTGCCTCAATAGCGGTGCAGCTTAAAATTTTGCAATATTTGGCATAATTATTTTTTGTCATAATATTCTAACTCTTATTACCGAAAACTATTGAAATATCGGTTGTCGTTTTTGATCGGATGATTATTATATGGATCTAATATACAGAACCGCAAGAAAGAAAGTTGATTAATGAAAGAATTAGATTTTGCTGCTTTATTATGTTCACGCCTTTGTCATGATTTAATAAGCCCGGTTGGCGCAATATCAAACGGCATTGAAATTCTCAATGATGAAGACGATGAAGCAATGCGAATTGAAGTGATGAAATTGCTGGAACTTAGTGTCGGGCAAACTTCTAATAGGCTCAAGTTTTATCGGTTGGCTTTTGGTGCGGCAGGGGGCATGGGTAACCAGGTTCCTATTAGAGACGCAAAAAGTGCTACTGAATCATTATTTGAAGGCTCGCCAATTACCCTTAGCTGGAATTCGGAAATAGGGGAACTCAATAAGAATGCAATCAAACTCATTATGAATATGATATTGGTTGCCAGCGAAAGTTTGATTCGTGGTGGTGAGTTGATGGTTAATATTACGGTTCAGAGTAATAAAATAAACCTGGAAGTTTCTGTTAGAGCGGACCGTGTGATTTTTCAGGATAAGATCTGTGAAATGATTTGCGGGGCAACAGGCCAAATGGAATCAGACCCTAAATTGGCACCGGCATATCTGGCTGCAAGCGTGGCAGAACAGATAAACAGTAAAATTGAATATACTAATCATAATGAAAATAGTTTTACTTTGAATATTTTCATCTAAAATTTGTTCTATTTAAACGATCTAAATTATTTAAATTTTTATAAAAATTGAAAAATTAGCAAAAGCTTTACTTCATTTTAACCAATTTCCTAGAGATTAGATATCGGAACACCCGAAATCTAGTAAAAAAGGTAATTAATATGGATGATTTACTGAATGAGTTTTTAACAGAAACATTCGAAAGCATTGAAGTAGTTGATGTTGAGTTGGTTGAGCTTGAGAAAGATCCCAACAATAAATCAGTTCTGGATAATATATTTAGATTAGTGCACACAATCAAGGGAACATGCGGGTTTTTAGGGCTTCCTAGGCTTGAATCAGTTGCGCATTCGGGGGAAAATGTTCTTGGAAAATTTCGCGATGGCGAAATGGACGTGACACCGGAAGCGGTGACATTAATTCTAGCTGCACTAGACCGCATCAAAGAAATTTTGGATGGTCTTGAAGAGACTCAGGCGGAGCCGGAAGGCGATGATAGTGATATTATTAATCAGTTAAATGCCATGGCTGAAGGTAAAACGGTTGCAGAAATAAAAATTGTTGAGCCAGTTGAGGCACCAATTGTAGTATCTGGCGAACGACCAAAAGTACCTGGTGAGGCGACACTCGATGAACTCGAAGCAGCCTTTCTTGCTGCTCCCGGTCCAGATGAAACAGATGAAATTTCTACCGGTGGCAAACTTGCAAGTGCTGGTGGAGCAGAAATAATTGCTGTCGTCTCGCATTTATTTCATAATAGAATTTTATCAGATGCGACGCTCAAGGCACTTCTTTTAGGAGCTGATTTAAGGGCTAGTAAAAAGGCAGTCGAAAAGTTTTTCATATCTTCGCTTGAGAAGGAAGAATGCGATGAAAGTCTAATTGAAGGCTCATTCGTAGAATTCATTAAAAACGGTATTGCCGAAGATCAGTTCTATAATACTGTTAAGCATCTTGAAAGTGTGCTTGATGAAGTTGGTATGTCCACGGTTGAAGCTAATTTTGTTAAAGAAGTTTATAGCCATGCTTCGTCGATAATAATAGAAGCCGCTAAGAAAAATTCAAAGACTGACGTTAAAGTAGTTAAAACCGAAGTTGCTAAAACGTCAAGTAAGCCAAAAGAAGGTGGTATCGCCAATCAATCAATTCGTGTTGCGGTTGATGTACTAGATAACCTTATGAATATGGTTAGCGAATTGGTTTTGACACGTAATCAATTAATGCAAATTTCCAGACGTAATAGCGATAATGATTTTGAAATACCATTGCAACGTCTTAGCCAATGTACGACGGAACTTCAGGAAGCTGTGATGAAAACGCGCATGCAGCCTATTGGAAATGCCTGGTCAAAATTACCTCGCATCATCCGTGATCTTCAATTGGAACTTGGTAAGAAAATTGAACTTCAAATGCTTGGTGCCGATACTGAACTAGACCGTCAGGTACTTGAACTTATTAAAGATCCGCTTACTCATATGATTAGGAATTCGGCGGATCATGGTATTGAAAAAATTGAAGACCGGATAGCCGCAGGCAAAAATGAAACTGGCACAATTCGTTTGAATGCGTTACATGAAGGCGGGCAAATTATTATTGAAATTTCTGATGATGGTGCCGGACTTCCTGTTGCTAAACTTGCAGAAAAAGCCTTAGCAAATAATTTGGCTACTGAAGAAGAAATAGCCGAAATGTCTGATCAGCAAATTCAGCGCTTTATTTTCCATGCCGGTTTCTCGACTGCTGAAAAAGTAACCAGTGTATCGGGGCGCGGCGTTGGTATGGATGTTGTGCGCACAAATATTGAAAAAATTGGTGGTACGGTCGAGCTTAAATCTACCGAAGGAAAAGGCACAACATTTTATATAAAAATACCTCTCACATTAGCAATCGTTTCAGCACTAATTGTTAAGTCAGGAACCGAGAGGTTTGCTATTCCGCAAATTAGCGTTCTTGAACTCGTAAGGGCTTCCGGTGATTCAAGTCATAAAATTGAATATATTAACTCAACACCAGTACTTCGTTTGCGTGACCGGTTGTTGCCGTTATTGCATCTCAATAAAATTCTTGGCTTTGAAAATGACGATGATGTTGCCGATGCGGAAAATGATAATAAAAAAGAAGATTTTATCATTATTACTCAGGTAGGCGGTTTCACATTTGGTATTGTTGTCGACCGTGTATTTGATACGGAAGAAATTGTTGTTAAACCCGTTGCGCCCATACTCAGGGATATTAATGTGTTTTCAGGGAATACTATTCTAGGTGATGGTAGCGTCATCATGATCCTTGATCCAAATGGTATA
>JAESUD010000230.1 GCA_016763335.1 Emcibacteraceae bacterium
CCAAGGTTTTTGCCGGTGGCACCGATAATGAATTACTCGCGGATCTTAAAAGAAATTTCAAATCCGTAAAACATTTCAAACCACCTGCCAGTAGGTCAGAAAGCAAAGAAACATATTTGGTTGCACGGGGGTTTATGGGGTAATTTAAATACAGATGAACAAAACGCATTGATTGTTATAATATAACAATATAAATAGTCTGTAAAATTACTATCTAGGACCTAATAAATGAACGATAGATTCACTATACTTTTGATTAAACGCCCAATATTATTGCTTGTTTTGACTGCATTCTTGCTATTTTCCCTTCAAACAAATCTGTTAGGCCAGCAAAGCAATGCAAACGACATAATATCAATTGGATCAATTGCCGCAGCTCCAGGGGAACGCGCTTCGGGAACTGTTGAAATTACGAGTGATGAAAATGCTTCTTTTGTTCCAATAACAATAATAAATGGTAAAAAATCAGGACCTACATTGGTTTTGATGGCTGGTATACATGGGTCTGAATATTCACCTATTATTTCCCTGCAAAACCTTATGCCTGCAATAGATCCAAATGAAATGTCGGGTGCTATCATCGCTATTCATATTGTAAATATGCCGGCTTATTTAGGGCGCACAATTTATATAAGCCCTGCAGATGGTAAGAACTTAAACAGATCTTTTCCTGGTAAAGCTGATGGCACATTAACAGAGAGAACAGCATATTTTTTAACCAGTAAAGTTTATCCGCTTGCAGATGCAGTACTCGACATCCATTCTGGAGATGGAAATGAACAGCTTCGGCCGTCATGGGTGGGTTATTATTCCGAGGAAGAAGACGCGGCGGTTGTTGAAGCCTCAAGAAAGATGGCGATGGTTTTCGGTTTGAAATATGCCGTCGCTTTTAAAGGATCGCTGACACCAAAATCAAAAGCAATTTGGGCGGGTTCCGCTGCGATTGCCATGGGTATACCGTCAATCGACGTTGAAGCAGGGGGAATGGGTATTGTAAATCATTATGCAATTGAACAGATCGAAACCGGCATTAGAAGAATCATGGATCATTTGGGCATTTTAGAGACGTCATTACCGCCCGTAGAAGAGCCGACAATATTTGGCAAACGTTTTTCGGTTAACGCGCCATCCGATGGTTCTTGGTTTCCGCTGGTTGATACAGAAAAAATGGTTGAAGAAGGGGAACTTATTGGTTTCATGACCGATTGGTACGGCAAACGCATATTTGAGGCGAGAGCACCGATAAGTGGAATGTTAATTTTACGGCTAGAAGCTCCCCCTGTGAAAGAAGGTGAGTTATTAATCACTGTGGCAAAGATTGAATAGTTATTTTATATTACTGTGATATCATAAAGATTAAATAACGAGAATAGGTCTTATGCTTTAATGGAAACTGAAGAAGTAACATTTTTACCAAGAAATACCCATGACCTGACAGGACATGAGGGGGCCGAAGGGCTGTTTCTTGATGCGTTTAATGCTGAAAAAATTCATCATGCGTGGATGGTTACTGGCCCTAAGGGGGTAGGAAAGGCAACGCTTGCCTTTAAGATGGCGCGGTTTCTGCTTAATAACCCACCCGATGATGATCAGGGGCCGGGACTTTTTGGTGATGTGCTTGAAAAAACGGTTGTATCATCAATCAGTACTGATATTGAAAGCACTGCAAATCGTCTAATCACGGCAGGCAGTAATGCGGACTTGCTGGTGATTGAGAAAACAGAAGATCCGAAAACCGGTAAGATGCGCAATAATATTTTGGTCGATGATGTGCGGAAAATTAATAATTTTTTCCATAAAACCTCAACGGCTGGTGGGTGGCGGATTGCTATTGTTGATACGGCTGATGAAATGAATAGAAATGCTGCTAATGCAATCTTGAAAATTCTGGAAGAACCACCAAAAAATTCAATACTTATAATATTAGCCCATGCGCCGGGTAAATTGCTTCCAACCATAAAATCACGTTGTCGGATGTTGCCGCTAAAACCATTAAAATCGGCAATAGTAAAAGAAATATTGCAAAAATATTTTCCGGATAAAGAAGATAATGTTATTGATGGTTATGTGGCGTTATCCAACGGTAGTCCGGGATATGCCATATCGCTTATTGAGCATAAAGGACTTGAATTATACCGGGAAATGCTAGGGCTGTTATCGACGATGCCTAATATCAATGTTCCGATGATGCATGACTTTGCTGGGGCGATCACTACTAAAAAATCGGGCGATATGTTTTTATTATTTGCTGAAATGCTCAGCCAGTTTATTAGTAGGATGGTTCGCCATGTTAGTTATAAAGGCAGTGCACACACCCATAATATCAAAGAAGCACTGAGCGAAGAGTTTGCGCTAATGGAAGAACTGGGGGCAATAATACCGCTTGATCAATGGGCTGAGCTGTGGGAAAAGATATCCGGAAAAATGATTGTCACAGATAAGCTGAATATGGAAAGAAAACAGACGGTTATTGATATACTCAATATGATCAATTCAGCGTTAAGTGCAAAATAGTATAAGAAAGAATAATTAATGTCAGCGAAGCCCACCTTTTACATAACAACACCAATTTATTATGTGAATGATATTCCACATATTGGTCATGCCTATACCACGCTTGCGTGCGATGTTCTGGCGCGCTTCAAACGGCTGGACGGGTTTGATGTTATGTTTTTAACCGGAACCGATGAACACGGCCAAAAGGTTGAAAAATCGGCGGCTGCAGCAGGAAAAACACCTATTGAGCTTTGTGATGAAGTATCGGAACGTTTCCGCGAACTCGCAAAATTTATGAATTTTTCAAATGATGATTTTATCCGCACCACAGAAGAACGCCATAAAATAGCCTGTCAGGCATTATGGACCAAGCTTGAAGAAAACGGCCATATATATCTTGATAAATATGCCGGCTGGTATTCGGTTCGCGATGAAGCGTTCTACGGCGAGGGTGAATTGCTTGAAAAAGACGGTGAGAAAATTGCCCCGACGGGTGCGCCAGTTGAATGGGTGGAAGAAGAAAGTTATTTTTTCAAACTTTCAGCGTGGGAAGATAAGTTACTAGAATTTTATGAAAATTTACCGGCAACGGTTCTGCCAAATAGTCGCAAAAATGAAGTGAAGAGCTTTGTTAAAGGCGGGCTTCGTGATTTGTCCATATCCAGAACCAGTTTTAAATGGGGCATACCGGCGCCGGGTAATGAAAAACATATCATGTATGTTTGGATTGATGCACTGACTAATTATTTGACGGCGGCGGGTTACCCGGATGCGGACCCCGAAAAATTCAATAAATTCTGGCCTGCTGATATTCATATGGTTGGTAAAGATATTTTGCGCTTTCATGCGCTTTACTGGCCGGCATTTTTAATGGCCGCGGAAATTGAGCCGGCAAAACGAGTTTTTGCCCACGGTTGGTGGACCAACGAAGGTCATAAAATATCAAAATCACTTGGCAACGTTATTGATCCGTTTCAGATTGTCGATGAATTTGGTCTCGACCAAGTCAGGTATTTCCTGATGCGTGAAGTACCGTTTGGTAATGATGGCGATTTTAACAAACAAGCGATGATCAACCGTATTAATAGTGATCTTGCCAATGATCTTGGTAATTTAGCGCAACGTAGCCTTAGCATGATTTTTAAAAACTGTGATGGTGTTATGCCAACGCCGGGTGAGCATTCGGACGGCGATAAAGTTATTTTGAAAGCGGCAGATGGTTTGCTTGATAAAGTACGCGACCATATCGAAGTTCAAGCGATCAATAAATCACTTGAGGTGATTTGGAAAGTGGTTTCCGATGCCAATGGTTATTTTGCCGGTGAGGCGCCATGGGCATTAAAGAAAACTGATCCAGTCCGCATGGCGACAGTATTATATGTCACGGCGGAAATCATCAGACAGATTGCCATTCTTATTCAACCGATTATGCCGGATAGTGCGGTAAAGTTACTGGATCAACTTAAAGTTCGGCGGATGAGCGCGGGTTTGAACAACTTGGCGGTGATCATAGGCTTGCCAGTGATTTTGAAATGGAAAAACCCGAAGGTGTGTTTCCAAGATATGTAGTGGATAAATAAACATGACATTTATCGTTGATAGCCATTGCCATCTTAATTATGGAAGCCTCGCAGAGGATATGGACGGTGTTCTTGCACGGGCTAAAGCGGCAGGTGTTGGAACAATGCTGGCGATTAATGCCCGTCTTAAAGAATTTGATGATGTCCTAAAAATTGCCGAAGCTCATGAGCAAATTTGGGCAACAGTTGGTAGTCACCCCCATGATGCCGAGGATGAATGGGGAATTACCCCTGAAGAACTGATTAAAAAAGCAGAACATAAAAAAGTTGTTGGGATCGGGGAAACGGGACTTGATTATTTTTACGAGCATGCGCCGCGCGATAAACAAAAACAGAATTTCATTGCCCATATTGAAGCCGCCCGTGTCACGGGTCTGCCACTTATCGTGCATGCACGTGACGCCGATGATGACTGTGCTGAAATTATGGAAGCGGAAATGAAAAAAGGCGCTTATCCAGCGGTTATTCATTGCTTTACTGCGTCAGAAGAGTTTGCCAGAAGAAGCCTTGATATTGGTTGTTATATTTCGCTTTCCGGTATTGTGACTTTTAAAAGTGCTAAAGAGCTTCAAGAAGCCATAAAAATCATCCCACTTGAAAAAATGCTTATTGAAACGGACGCGCCATTTCTTGCACCTGTACCCATGCGCGGTAAAGCAAATGAACCATCATATGTCAAACATACAGCGGAATTCCTTGCCAACCATTTTGATATAAGTTTCGAGGAATTAGCCAATGCAACAACGGATAATTTCTTCAAACTATTTTCCAAGACCGAAAGGCCGAATTTTCCATGAAAGTGACAATATTAGGCAGCGGTACTTCACAAGGAGTGCCAAGGGTAGGGGGGAAGCTTAATAATGGTTGGGGAGTGTGTGATCCCAATAATCCAAAAAACCGCCGTAGACGGGTGTCTATTATGGTTGAGCACGGGGATACACGCATTATCGTTGATACCGGGCCGGACCTGCGGGAACAATGTCTAAGTGCGGATATAACAACGCTTAATGGCGTGCTTTATACCCATGACCATGCGGATCATACCCACGGTATTGATGATCTTAGGGCAATTGCCCAAAATATGAAAAAAGAAGTGCCAGTATATGGCAACCAAAATACCCTTGCCGTTATTAAGAACCGTTTTGAGTATATTTTCAAAAATAGGCAAGAATATCCGTCTATTTGTGTTGCACATGAAATTGACATTGAACCATTTTCAATCGGTGATCTTAATATTCAGGCGATTGAGTTAATCCACGGCGGTATTATTACTTACGGCTACCGTTTTGATAATGTTTGTTACACAACAGACTTTAATGATATTCCGCCCAGCAGCGATGAATATCTATATGACCTTGACCTTTGGATTGTTGATTGTCTTCGCGAAGAACCGCACCCGACCCATTGCCATCTTGATCAAATACTTGGTTACGTAAAAAAATATAAACCTAAACACACAATCCTTACCCATATGACGGCTGATATGGATTATGAAACCTTAAAAAATAAATTGCCGGATCATATAGAGCCGGGATATGATGGTATGGTGCTTAAAGTTTAAGGATGGGCTTCCATCCATTTTCGTGCTTTTGATTGTGCTTCACTTATTTCATCAGACGACATTTTTTTCTCAATAATACCTCTGTTTCTTCTGCCATCTTCGTTGCCGTAGGCACTGGCAAGATTATACCACATATGTGCGGTTACATAATCCTGCAATACACCTTGACCAATATAATACATTCCACCAAGAGAAAGCTGGGCACTGGTATTACCTTGTTCGGCGGCTTTAGTGTTCCATTTTGCGGATTCTCTAAAATCTTGAAGAACGCCGAGACCTTCAAAATACATAATACCCATGTTAAATTGTGCCATATCATCACCTTGATCAGCAGATTTCAGATACCACTCGGCTGCTGCTCGGTAATCTTGCGGCAAACCTTTGCCAATATCATATAAATATCCAAGATTATATTGAGCCATTGCATGACCATTTTCTGCTGCTTCTCTATACCATTTTGCAGCTTCTCTAAAATCCTGAGGGACGCCGAGACCACTTTCATATAATAGACCGAGGTTATATTGTCCTTGTTCTTCGCCTTTATTAGCAGAATAAAGAAATTCTTTATGCGCCGCTCTATAATCTTTGTTTTGGTAAGCTTTTATACCTTTTTTAAAGTCAGCATAAACAGGCATATTATTTGTGAAAAAGAATATTAATATTGCTGTTAGGATTTTTGAGAGATTGTTCATCATATTCCCCTGTACTATTTTGCCAATCTTAGCATTTCTATATTTAAGTTTCAATGCCAGCGGTTTTAATCATTAAGCTTAAAAAATAAGTTGCCAGCAAACAATATCCCGCATATGAGAGAGGTATTAAAAAATAAGGTTCATTTATGGAAAATGTAAAACGTAATATATTTCTTCTCTCCATGACGCAGTTTATCACATTGGCATCTGTGGTCACATTGATAACTTATTCTAGTCTTGTTGCTAAAATGATGACGGGCAGCACGACACTGGCGACTATTCCGTCGGCGACGGCCTTTATTGCGACGGCGGCATTCGCTTTCCCAGCATCAATATTTATGAAAAAATTTGGCCGCAAAAGAGGGTTTTATTTTGGGGCGTTTTGTGGTGGGTTAGCGGGGTTATTGGCCGTTGTTTCCATTTATCTGCAAAATTATTATTTACTTTGTTTTGCAACATTCTGCCACGGAACATACCAAGCGTTTGCGAACTATTACCGATTTACAGCTATGGAAGTTTCGCCAAAAAGTTTTCATAAACAAGCCGTATCATATGTTATTTTAGGCGGCGTTCTTGCTGGTCTATGCGCACCGATGCTTGCTCAGTTTTTTGAAGCCAATTATTTTGAGCCGGTGCTATACGCCGGAACATATTGTCTGATAATAGCGCTCAGTCTTGTTGCTCACTTTTTAATATTTATGATTAAACTGCCGACGCGGGATAAAAATAGCGAGACACAAGACACACATGAAAATCCCAAAGTTATGGATGTTTTAAAAAGACCTGCGTTTATTTGTGCTTCTTTAAGTGCGGCATGTGCTTATCTTTCCATGTCGTTCATTATGACGGCGACCCCGCTTGAGGTTGTTGAGGTTTGTGGTTTCTTGATTGAAGATGCCGCCGGCGTTATTCAGTGGCATTCTATGTCAATGTTTGCACCAGCCATTATCACCGGAACATTAATTGCACGTTTTGGTTCCATTAAAATTATTTTGAGTGGCATGGTTCTTATGCTGGCTTCTACCTTAGTGGCAAAGTCCGGTATTGAGCTGTTTAATTTTTATGCAGGTTTAATATTGATCGGCATGGGGTGGAATTTCATGTTTACCGCCGGTACAACACTACTTGAACATGCTTATAATGAAAACGAGAAAGCCTATGTACAGGGACTTAATGATCTGGTTGTGTTTAGCTTAGCAGCAATCGCGACTTTGGCGTCGGGTTTTATGTTAGAGAATGTAGGTTGGAATGCTATGAATAATATTGTCATCGGCTGTCTTATGGCTTTGGTCACCGTAATAATCTGGTTTGTTAAAGTTAGAGGTTCTGGGCCAAAAGATCGCACGGATGCGGTTGTTTAAAGGGAATATATATGTTGCGTATTTTATCTGTATTATTTTTCATTATTGGCTCCGTAATTTCAGCGCAGGCCGAAACCATAAGGGTGAAACTTGAAACCACTATGGGTGACATTCATATTGATCTATATGCTGATAAAGCCCCAATAACGGTTACAAATTTTCTAAGATATATTGACGGTGGCCATTTTAATAATGGTGCATTTTACCGGGTTGTTCGTATGAATAATCAGGAACAAAATAATATTAAAATAGAAGTTATCCAGGGCGGTCGCAGCGGTAATAGTGATATTGGATTGTTTGAGCCTATAATACTTGAACGGACCAGTATGACCGGAATTAAACATGAGGACGGTACAATTTCCATGGCCCGCGGCGGCCCTGATACCGCGTCATCAGAATTTTTTATCTGTGTTAACGCGCAACCAAGCCTTGATTTTGGCGGTATGCGTAATGCTGACAGTCAGGGTTTCGCGGCATTTGGTAAAGTAACCAGCGGTATGGACGTGGTGCGGGCAATACAAAATGTAAAAACAGATACACCAATCGGTGCACTTGAATATACCAGTGGGCAATCGGTACTTGAACCGGTAATGTTCACGTCATTTATTAGAGAATAAAATTGTCAAAACCATTAGAAGTAACCATCACTGTTGGCACGTCATTTAGTATTGGCGGTAATTTTGCGGAACCCGATTTAAAGAAACCTGTTGGCGAACGTTCAATTTACTGTGATGGTAACGGGCTTGATTTTATGCTTGATAGATTTTCTGCTCATAATATTTCGGCGAGCTTTTTTATTGAAACAGCACAGCATTGTTATTTTGGTGATGAACCGATGGGGCGGGTTGTCGATAAAATTCAAAAGGCAGGGCAGGACACGCAGTTAATGGTTCATCCTTGCTGGTATTATTATGATAAAGAAAATTATTTCAGTCAGAATGATAGTTGTGTTGATCGGCCCTATGAAGAACTTAAAGAAATTATCAAAAGATCATTAGAAAATTTTGTAAAATTAACCGGCAAAAAACCGCAAGTTTTTCGTGCGGGTAATTGTCAGGTTGATAGGCAACTCTATAAAATCCTCCATGAACTGGAAATCCCGATGAGTTCTAGTGTCGGGCTGGGCATGTATATAGCTGAGGGAAAAGAGTTTTTGCTTTATAACGGACGTTTAAAAATAAATGACGTTATGGAAGTACCATTATGCACGTATCAGGATAAGGATGTGATGGGCCGTTACCCAACAAAGACATTGCAAATCAGCAGCTGTTCATGGCGCGAAATGCAATGTGTTTTGAAAAAAGCAAGAAAAATTGGTATTGAAAATGTTGTGCTTTTAACGCAACCATTTGATTATATAAAGAAAAAAGACATGTCTTACCGAGAGATTACCGTAAATAGAGTAAATCAATTAAGGTTGGAAAAACTATGTTCGTTTATTGATGAACATGATCAGGATTTTGTTTCAGTAGATTTTGAAGAAAAAACAGAAACATGGAAAGATATTGAACAAGAAGATATCAAAAAATTCAGAATTCCATCTCGCTATAGAAATGGCCGAAAAATAGAAAATTTCATAAATGACAAATTCTGGAATTTTTAATTATATATTAATAATGAAAGTCTAATGTTGCTGTGAAATATCACTTTTTGTGTCGTTGAAACCTTCTATTCAAAATCAATTATTTACAATGAGTGATAATAAGTTAAATTAAATTATCTTTTTACCTAAAAAGCATTGCAAAATGTGGTTAATATAGGTAAATAAGTGTCGCATAGTATGCGATGGGTAAGGGGAATATATTTAGCTTTGATTTTAAGTCAAAATCAAAGAATTTCCCTTTACATATTAAATAATTAACGAAACCCTTAAGAGGTTTATGTATGACTACACATGATGACGTTGTTGAAGAAAGACGTAATTTTCTTTATATCGCCACAACCGCTGCAGGCGCAGTAGCCGCTGGCGCAGCCGTTTGGCCCTTAGTTGATCAAATGAATCCATCCAAAGATGTTTTAGCCCTTTCTTCTATCGATGTAGACTTAAGCGCAATTGCAGTTGGTCAAAGTGCTGTTTTCCTTTGGCGTGGCAATCCTGTTTTTGTTCGTCACCGGACGGCAGAAGAGATTACCGAGGCACAAGCTGATGATAATTCAGAAGATCTTATTGATCCAGAAATTGATGCTGACCGTGTTCAAAAACCTGAATGGTTGATCATGAGCGGTGTTTGTACCCATCTTGGGTGTGTGCCGCTTGATCAAAAAGGTGATTTTGGTGGTTGGTATTGTCCGTGTCATGGTTCTCATTATGATATTTCGGGTCGCATCCGCAAGGGACCGGCACCAACTAATCTACCGGTTATGGATTATGTTTTTCTTGATGATACAACAGTTAAGATTGGGTAGGATAAAAAATGGCTTCTGAAAAAAAATTCGAACCAACAAATCCGACTTTAAAATGGGTAGAAGATCGTCTGCCGATTATGGGATTGATTTATAGTTCACTGGGTGCGGGATATAGCGCTCCACGTAACCTTAACTACTGGTGGAACTTCGGTGTTCTTGCCGGCTTCATGATGATGGTACAAATCATTACAGGTATCGTTCTTGCGATGCATTATGTGCCAAATATTGAGTTGGCATTTGATAGTGTGCAGCATATTAGACGTGATGTTAACTATGGTTGGCTTATTCAAGCGATCCACGCTAACGGTGCATCAATGTTTTTTATTGTGGTTTATGTGCATATACTCCGTGGTTTTTACTTCGGTTCATATAAATCACCGCGTGAAATTCTCTGGTTCCTTGGAATTATCATCTATCTCATCATGATGGCAACTGGCTTTATGGGTTATGTGCTTCCATGGGGGCAAATGAGCTTCTGGGGTGCTAAGGTGATAACCAGCTTATTTAGTGCTTTTGACTTTATTCCGTTCATTGGTGGCGGTATTGTTGAATGGCTCAGGGGTGGTTTCTCGGTTGGTCAACCAACATTAAACCGTTTTTACAGTCTTCATTACCTTCTTCCGTTTGTTTTGGTTGGTGTTGTGATCCTTCATGTGTGGGCATTACATATACCGGGTTCAACAAACCCGCTTGGTATTGATGCTAAAGGTCCTTACGACAAGATCCCATTCCATCCTTATTACACAGCGAAAGATGCTTTTGGACTTGGTGTGTTTATCATTTTCTTTGCTGGTTTTGTTTTCTATATGCCTGATTTCCTAGGACATCCCGATAACTATATTAAAGCAAACCCACTGGTGACACCGGAACATATTGTTCCTGAATGGTATTATCTGCCTTTCTATGCGATCCTTCGGGTGATCCCGGATAAGCTTATGGGCGTGGTTGCGATGTTCTCATCCATCTTGATCCTGTTTGCGATGCCATGGCTTGACGGCGCAAGAATTCGTTCAATGCAATTTCGTCCATTATCGAAGTTCTTCTTCTGGATATTTGTTGTAAACGGTTTGTTCCTTGGCTTTCTTGGCCAGAAACCAACAACAGATATTATGATGGGTGTTGAAGCATTATTATTGGCGCAATTATCAACAGCATATTACTTTGGATATTTCATTGTCATAATGCCGCTGGTAAGCCGAATGGAAACAACAAAACCCGTACCAACCAGCATTGCTGCTGCGGTACTCGACGCGAATAAGAAGGGCTAATGAAATGATGAAATACATCAAAATAAAAGGCCTAATGGCTACAATCGCAAGTGCAACAATCCTATTCAGTGGTGCAAGTGTTAATGCCGCTGAAGAAGGAATGATGCATCCGGAATCTAACGGTTTTACCTCTACCGGTATTTTTGGTAAGTTTGACATCCCGTCGTTACAGCGGGGACTTCAGGTTTACATTGAAGTTTGTTCAGCTTGTCATTCAATGGATTTAGTTGCTTTTAGATCATTGGAAGATATCGGTTATAACATAGATGAAGTAAAAGCTATTGCCGCTGAATATGATTATGAAGATACATTCGATGATGATGGTGAGCTTATAACACGTAGTGGTATTCCGGCTGATTATTTTCCAGCACCATTTGCAAATGAAAAAGCGGCGCGTGCGTCAAACGGTGGTGCAATGCCACCTGACTTTTCAACATTGATCAAAGCACGTGAGCATCTTGGGTTTTTCTCAAGCACTTACGGCGAAGATTATGTGGTTGCATTAATGGTCGGATATGAAGAAGACGCACCGGAAGGTGTGGAAATGAATGAAGGTCTTTATTTCAATCATTATTTCGCTGGTAATCAAATTGCTATGGCACCGCCATTATTTGACGATATTGTTGAATATGCTGACGGTACGCCAGCTACACTTCACCAAACGGCTTATGACGTTGCAAACTTCATGGCTTGGGCGTCTGACCCTACCATGCAAGAACGCAAGGAAATGGGACTTAAAGTAATGCTCTTTATGTTCGTATTTGTAATATTGCTTTACTTCACAAACAAACGTGTGTGGAGAAAAGTGAAAAAAGGCGAAGATATCGATCCTTCGAAACTTTAAAATATGATTATGAAACAAAAATTGTTTTAAATGTAAGGGCTGCCCTAATGGGGTGGCCCTTTCTTTTTTGATATAAGGATAATGAATGACTAAAATTTTGGGAATTATTGGTGGTAGTGGTCTTTATGAAATAGACGGCATTAAGAATGAACAATGGATATCTATTGAAAGTGGATATGGGCAACCATCAGACGATGTTTTGGTTGGTGAAGTAGACGGCCTAAAAGTAGTGTTTTTACCGCGTCATGGGCGTAATCATAACGTAGCGCCCTCTAAAATTAATTACCGGGCAAATATTGATGTTATGAAGCGAGCCGGGGTTACGGATTTAATCAGTATCAGTGCTTGTGGATCATTTCGTGAAAAAATGGCACCGCGTGATTTTGTCGTTGTTGATCAATTTATTGACCGCACATTCGCCCGTGAAAAGACTTTTTTTGATGAAAATCTGGTTGCGCATGTATCTGTGGCCCATCCAACATGTGGCGGTTTATCCGACCTTATAATGAAAGCAACGGAAAATATGGACTTAAATGTTCACCGCGGCGGAACATATCTAGCCATGGAAGGACCACAATTTTCTACTCTCGCGGAATCTCTCCTCTATCGTAGTTGGGGTTGTGATGTGATCGGCATGACCAATATGCCCGAAGCCAAACTCGCCCGTGAAGCAGAGATGTGCTATGTCACCGTTGCGATGGTTACCGATTATGACAGTTGGCACCCAGAGCATGGTGAAGTTGACATTACGGAAATCCGTAAAACACTTGGTCAAAATTCAGATAATGCCCGTACATTGATTAGAAAGCTAGTGCCGCTATTAAAAGCTGACGCTGCCCGTCACCCATGTGTACAAGGGTGTGATCACGCACTTGAGCATGCGCTTCTAACGGATGGAAAAAATATTGATCCAGCGGTTAAAGCAAAGCTTTCCGCTATAGCAGGAAGGGTATTTAAATGAGCTGGGTAAAAGAATATATTAGAACAATTCCTGATCATCCGATTCCAGGGATTATGTTTCGCGATGTCACAACAATTTTTGAAAGTGATGTTGCTTATCCGAAAATGATTGATGAGCTGGTTTCACAATATAGAGATAAAGGTATAAATAAAATCGCCGGTATCGAAGCGCGTGGCTTTATTCTGGGTGGGGCAATGGCCCATATGCTTGGCATAGGTTTCATCACCATTCGTAAAAAAGGCAAGCTTCCTTATGATACTCATAGTGAAGAATATGAACTTGAATATGGTAAGGACGCACTTGAAATCCATGTGGATGCCATAAATGAAGGCGATAATATTCTTATTGTTGATGATTTGATCGCCACGGGCGGCACTGCGATTGCGGCCCTTAATTTAATTAATAAAGCGGGTGGTAAAGTAACAGATGCTTGTTTCATCGTTGATTTACCAGAATTAAAGGGTAGCACAACACTACGTAATAAAGGATGTGCTGTTTTTACTCTGGCTGAGTATAAGGGACTATAGATAGTACTCTAGTCCGATTTTCATAACTAATATATTTTAAGGTAGTTTAACTTTGCTTTAGCATGGATTACTATTATATAGTTGTAATATACAACTATATAATAGGCGGAAAATGACAACAATAAATCAAGGTACGCTTAGCGGTGTTAGGCAGGCTTCAAGAATAATGGTTAGGAAGTTTGGTTTTTTGAACCGTACTTTAGCGGGAACCAATTATTCACCATCGGCGGTTCATGCATTAATTGATATTGGAACAAGTGAAGATACAACGGCAAAAATGCTTTCCAATAATTTGTTTCTTGAAAAATCATCAATTAGTAGATTGTTGCAGAAGTTGATAAAGGAAGGCGAAGTTGAGGAAATACGTTCTGATGTAGACGCCCGTACCAAATATCTTGTCCTGACGAAAAAAGGGAAAAACACACTTGAAAATATCAATGCATTTGGCATTAGTCAGGTTAGCGAAGCACTGGAAGGGCTTAATGAGAAATCAAGGAACACAGTGTATCAGGGGCTTAGTTTATACTCCAATGCCTTAAGCCCGGAGGTCAAGCAGGTAAAAAACAATGAAATTATGATAACAGCAGGTTACGGAGCCGGACTTATTGGTAAAATTTCAACCTTGCATGCAAAAATACATGGGGAGATTGCCGGGTTGGGTTTGAATTTTGAATGCCTAGTTGCATCTGGAATGGCAGAATTTATGCCGTTGGTTCATCGTGAAAAAAATAACACTTGGTATGCGGAACAAAACAATGAAATTATTGGTGGTATTTCAATTGATGGTGAAGGATTGGGT
Source organism: Emcibacteraceae bacterium (assembly GCA_016763335.1). GTDB lineage: Bacteria > Pseudomonadota > Alphaproteobacteria > Sphingomonadales > Emcibacteraceae > Pseudemcibacter. The sequence continues at coordinate 14,496 of JAESUD010000230.1, forward strand.
AATAATATAGCTCATTTACGTTGGTTTGTGATAGATAACGCTGCCCAAGGTGCCGGTCTTGGGGCAAAATTGTTAAAAAAAGCTTTGGATTTTTGCGATCATCAAGGTTTCGATGCAACACACCTCTGGACGTATAAAGGCTTAGATGCGGCAAGAAGCCTATATGAAAGACAGGGTTTTAAACTTGTAGAAGAAAAACTCGATACGCAATATGGTAAAGAATTGTTAGAACAAAAGTATATTCGTATAAAATAAATAAATTGGGTTGAAAATTATTTTATATAATCTTGTGCAAGGTGTCGTTCTTTGATACATTTTTAAAGTAAATTTAAGGGGAGAACAGAATTGTTACGAAGAAAATTTATGTTTTTGACTATATAGGGGTTATTTTCCTTAATCATTCCTGCTGATAAGCAAAATACAGTCATTAAAAATGGTTGGTTATTAAGGGAAGATGATTTTTAAATGTTGAAAAAA
>JAESUD010000231.1 GCA_016763335.1 Emcibacteraceae bacterium
TCTGTAATCTCCACGCCATATTTTGCCGCAGTTTCTTTTAAATCATCACAATAACCCTGATCTTTCGCCGCGTGCTCAAGATCAAATATCCGACTGTCCCAGCTCGGCACCTGAACCCCGATATAACCAAGGGACGCTGCCCATTCGACAATAGCCTCAAAGCTGTTATAGGGTGTCTCATCCCCGACAAATTGTGCCAAGAAAAGTGCTGGCCCCTTAATTTGTTTCATATTCTAATTCCTTAAAGCTCAATTTCCGTCCACTTATCATCTGAACCATTACTTTTCACCATTGCCTCAAGAAAGGCCATACCCCGCACGGCTTCTTCAATGCCAATAAGGCCGTGCCCTCTATACTCCCCGTCAAAAGCGCGAATTTCTTCGGCGAACCCTGTATATAAGTTAGCAAATGCCTCCAAATAACCTTCCGGATGACCTGATGGAACCCTGCACGCGCTATGGGCTTCTGCATATAAGTTATTTTTATCCACCCCGGCCGTGTATGTCTGCATAACAGAGCCATGCGGCTTATGAAGGAGGACAAACGGTTCCATCTGGTGCCATTCAAGCCCGCCTTTTTCGCCGTATATTTTTATCGTAAGTGCATTTTCCTCACCAGCGCAAACCTGACTTGCCGTAAGTGTTCCACTAGCTCCGTTTTTCATTTTAAACAGAACCGAACCATCATCATCAAGCTTGTGCCCCTTTACATAGATATTCAAATCGGCACAAACCTGGCTCATAATATCGCCGGAAATATATTCCACCAGATTATGAGCATGTGTACCGATATCACCCATTGCGCCGCATATGCCGGACCTTGTCGGATCATTGCGCCATTCCGCCTGTTTATTCTCATGCAGGTTTTCATCATATTGTGACAACCAGCCTTGCGGGTATTCAACCAGAATTTTTCTAATCTCACCAAGCACCCCGCCCGCAACCATTGCCCGGGCCTGCTTAACCATTGGATAACCAAGATAAGTATGGGTAAGGCCATAAAGTAACCCCGTGCTTTGCACCAATTCACGAAGCTCTATCACCTCATCAAAATTAAGTGTCGCCGGCTTATCGGACATCACATGAAACCCCGCCAGAAGCGCGGCCTTGGCCGGTGGGAAATGCATATGGTTTGGCGTCACGATGGAAACAAAATCCATCCGCTCACCTTTTGGCAAGGCAGCTTCCGCTTTAATCATTTGTTCAAAGTCATCATAGACCCGCGCCGGATCAAGATAAAGTTCTGCACCAGTTCTTTTTGATTTTTCAGGATCACTACTGAATGATCCGCATACCAGCTCTATTTGATTATCGAGCCTCGCGGCCATACGATGTACTTCACCAATGAAGGAACCGGGCCCACCGCCGACCATTCCCATTTTTATTCTACGGTTCATTGAACCTGTTTGATCAGACATCAAACCTCCCTATTTCATATCTTGCTTATACTAAAAATGTAATCAATTACATTTTAATTGGCAAGGGATATCTCCTTGTGTAATATGATTAGATACACTTTAAAACGTAAGAAAGAGACTTAGGCTAGGAAAACCCTTATGGCAACAATTCGTGATGTCTCTAAAATAGCTGGTGTCTCAGTCGCTACGGTATCGCGAACCATCAGTAAGCCTGACAAAGTTTCAGCGAAAACCCGTAAAATTGTCGAAGCCGCCATCATAGAAACTGATTATAAGCCGGACATATTAGCACGCAATTTCAGAACCCGAAAATCATCAACCATTGTTGTTTTGGTGCCTGATATTGCCAACCCGTTTTTCTCGCGGGTTATCCGCGGCATTGAACAAACCGCTCAAGGCCTTGGTTACGCTGTACTGCTCGGCGATACACAGGGCGATCGAAACCGTGAAATTACTTATGCCAATATGGTTAAAACGTCGCAAGCCGACGGCATCATTCAACTGGATAGCCATATTCCCTTTGAAAATGAAAATGGCCCTTACGTTCCAATCGTAAATATTTGTGATTGTGTTCGGGGCACAGACATTCCGACAATTGAAATTGACAATGCTTTAGCGGCTGAAAAGATGACCGAATATCTTATTTCTCTTGGACATAAGAGCATTGCAATTATTACCGGCCCTGTTGATGCAACAATTACACAAGATAGACTTAGAGGGTATAAAAAGGCCTTAAAAAAAGCAAAAATTGATTTTGTTCCCGAAAATATAAGTGTTGGTGATTATTCACTTCTATCTGGCACAACTTCAAGTCATGATCTTATGCAAAACACCCATCCGCCGAGCGCAATATTTTGTATGAATGATGAAATGGCTATTGGTGCAATTACCCAGTTAAAGAAAATGGGTTTGCGTATACCAGAAGATATTTCAGTTGCCGGATTTGACGACATCAGCTTTGCTGAATATTATGATCCGCCATTAACAACAGTTTCGCAACCCGCGGAGGAATTTGGCTCAAAAGCTATGCAAACTCTGTATAATATTATTAATAAAAATGATCTTATTCAAAAACATACATTTCTAGATTTTGAAATTATCATACGCAAAAGCACAGGACCATTTAAATATGAAACATAAAATATATACCGTTATTTTTCTTTTTCTTGCTCAAACCTTAACAACCCACGCCGCCGAAGAAAAATGGATTTCCTTGTTTAACGGTGAAAACCTTGACGGCTGGACCCCCAAATTTGTCGGTTTTGAAGCGGGCGTGAATTATAAAAACACCTTTCGCGTCACCGATGGGTATTTTACTGTTAATTACGACGAATATGAGGTTTTTGATAATAATTTCGGCCATATTTTTTACAAAGATAAATTCTCAAACTATATTTTAAAGTTGGAATACCGCATAAATGGCGCACAGACGCCTGGCGGCCCAACATGGGGAGTTCGCAATAACGGTATTATGATACACAGCCAATCAGCACATAGCATGGAAATTGATCAATTTTTCCCTCGCTCCATCGAAGTTCAACTTTTAAATGGTAACGATGAGGGAGAAACTCCAAACGGTAGTGTCTGTACACCCGGAACTCATATCGTCATGGACGGAAAACTCGTCACCCAGCACTGCATCAATTCAAACTCGGTTACCAACCGTGGTGAAGAGTGGGTCAAGGCAGAAGTAGAAGTAAGGGGCAATAAAGTTATCCGTCACAAAATAAACGGCATAGTGGTTATGGAATATACAAATCCACAAATTGATGCCCATGACGCTGAGACACCCGTTAATGATCTGGAGCACCTCACCCCACTAAAAGATGGATATATTGCTCTACAAGCAGAAAGCCAAGGATTTGATTTTCGTAATATAATGTTACTAAACTTGGATGAGAAATAACCTTTCTCAAGCCTTTTTATTATATAAAGATGCCGGAATAATAACCCGCGGCACCATACAATGCCGGGTGTTCTTCTAAAATCAGGTGTGTTTGAATATCTTTAACAAATGGCAGTCTTTCATTTTCTTCAAATTTTTCCCGAAAGCCACTCTCAAGGAAAAAATGTTTGATTTTTGGAAGAACGCCGCCAGAAAGATATACCCCGCCTGTTGCGTTAAATGTTCCCGCCATATCACTTGCAAAACAACCTAGCATTCCGGAAAACACCTTAAGTGTCTGGATACAATCTTCGTCTTTTCATCCGTTGCTTTTTGATTAATCTCAGCAGCATGTAATTTTAAGTAATGTTTGCCCTTAATCATGCCAAGTGCGTAATATATATTACTAAGCCCCCGACCTGAAACAAGGTCTTCAACCGAAAGGCGTTTATATTCTTTAGTCAAAACCGCAAATATTTCTTGTTCATGATCACCACTTGGTGAAAACCCAACATGACCGCCTTCACTGGCGATCGCCTGCCATTTTTCACCAGTTGACACCAAAGCCCCAACCCCGATGCCCGTCCCCGGACCAACGACGATCTTATTACCTCGTGCGTCGCTTTTACCACCACCGATTTTTAAAAGCTGATCGTCGCGAAGAAGTGGCAACGAACATGCCTTGGCGCAAAAATCATTGAGCACTTTCACTTCTTCCATTTTCAAAAAAGGGGCTAATTCCGATTGATTAAATTGCCAACTTCCGTTGGTCATACTGACTTCATCATTATTCACGGGTCCAGCAAACGCAATTGCCGCACGTTTCGGCTTGACGCCGGCATACTTAAGGTAATCTGAGATAGCATCTTCCAGATAAAGCCAGTTCTCTGTCGGTAAAACCGACAGCTTTTCAAGCTTAATATCATTGTTTTCACTGATATTTGCTATTGCAAAACGAACATTCGTCCCGCCGATATCAGCAACCAGAAATTCTGAACTCATTTCGCTTTTTTATCCCTGTTAAAAATTAATATCAGCATTATCAATAGACATTGTCAATATTTGACGCAAAATCCGTATGCTTCATATGCCATACAGTCGTTTATTCCGCCCAATAAAGGCTGACAGGTACTTTATCCTGATGCAATAAGAGGCTCACTGGCAATTCAGCGGTTTGTTGCCTTTTTGCCTTTGTAAATATTTCCAGCTTTTTTCTTCCGTAAAACAATAAAAATATTTTCCTACCGCTTAAAAGACAACTTAATGTCAGGCTCATTCTGGCTATATCACCACCGCCACGGCGAACAGCATGACACAAATTTTTATTATTTAAATCCATGGCTATTTTTGTATCTTCAAGTCCCGGAAATAAGGACGCCACATGGCCGTCTTCCCCCATACCAAGAAGAACAATATCGAGCGGCATTGGTAACAGCTTCAGTTTCTCTTCAGTTTCATTTTGTCCTAATATCGGATCATCCCCATTTGATTTTAAACCAATATATTTTGCGGATGCCGCCTTATTTTGCAGTAATGTTTCACGAATTAATTTTTCGTTGCTGTCTGGGTGATCCGGTTCAACCCACCTTTCATCCGTCGGGGCAAAAATAACTTTTTCCCAATCAAGCTCGACCTCCGATAGTTTCTCGTATAGCGGCCCCGGCGTTGTTCCGCCTGATAGTAGAACGGATGCCGCATCTCTATCTGATATGCCGTCTTTAATTCCGACGACAACATCTTGTAAAAGTTGATCAATCAATAGATCACGGTCATCAAATTTATTTTCTGTAATATTCATAACAATCTACTCAATGAAAAGCCCCGGTCCGCCGGCTTCATATTGCTGCATCTCAAGACCTGTTTCTGCCCATGCTTCCCGTATAGCGTCAATCCATTTCCATGAAGCCATTATTTCATCATCTCTAACGAAATAGGTTTGATTGCCTTTAATCACTTCTCTGAGCAATCTTTCATATGCTTCCGGTATCCTAATTTTATTTTCCTGATCGCCGTTTAAATTCATTTGATGTTCGTGAGCATTTAACGCTTCATCCGTTCCCATTAACTGCTTCATAAGAAGATTAATTGAGACGGTTAACTCAGGCTGAATTTGAATGATAAGCTGATTATTATCTGTATTTTGATAGATATTATTAGAAGGCGGTTTAAACCTGATTCTGATCTCAGCATATCTACTTTTCATCCGTTTGCCTGTGCGCAAATAAAACGGCACACCCTGCCAGCGATCATTATCAACATTGACTTTTAGTGCAACAAACGTCTCGCCCGTCCCCGCCACCTCATATGGTTGTTGCGTTATTTCATCCAGATAACCGGGCACGAGTTCGCCCTCAACTTTACCAGCCTTATACTGGGCCCGAATTGTGCGCTGAGCTACATTCTCTACTGTGATTGGGCTTAACGCCTTTATAACTTTTAATTTCTCGTCGCGTATATCATCGGCTTTAAGGCTACGGGGTGCTTCAAGAGTGATATAGCTAAGCAACTGCATAAGATGGTTTTGCACCATGTCCCTAAGCGTGCCTGTCCTATCTAGAAACCTTGCCCGCCCTTCAACGCCTACCGTTTCTGAAACCGTAATTTCTACCCGTTCAATATGATCCTTATTCCAAACCGTTTCCATCAAATGATTACTAAAACGGAGGTGTAAAATATTTTGCACCGCTTCTTTGCCAAGATAATGGTCAATACGGTATATTTGCTTTTCATTGAAACTGTTCGATAGAATTTTATTAATTTCACAAGCACTTTGATGATTTTCACCAAGCGGCTTTTCAACCACGACCTTTGAAAAATCAGGGTTCAATTTATGGCCAGAAATTTGTTCACATATTGGCGTAAACAACGTTGGTGTCACAGAAAGATAATAAATTATATTATGATCTTCAGCGCTGGTTTTTATATCTAGATAACCAACCAACTTACCCCAGTCATTGCCTTGAGAAAGATCAATTTTAAGATAATTTAGAATTTTGAAAAATGACTGGAAAACCGCTTCCTCAAAATCATCCTTTAGAAAAAAACTAAGTTTCTCCCTAACCAACTCAAGAAAATCATTATCGGACATATCAGCGCGGGACACGCA
>JAESUD010000232.1 GCA_016763335.1 Emcibacteraceae bacterium
CTGAAACCTTGCCCTTTGGCGAAAGCGGGTGTGCAAATGGAAGAAAAAAGTCGCGCAAGATTATCTTCGTTTTTGGGTGGAGACCTTTAGGGGGAGCCGAAAACGAAATAATCTATGCGTCTGGTTTTATTTGCAGTGCGCCGAGGGCTGGTCCTAAGTCATTAAAAAAGCCCGCCTTTTGGGGCGGACTTATTTGTCTATTTGCGCAAAGGATCGAAGCCTCTGGTCAAGACCGCCTACGGGCTTGATACACGAGAGCCTGACCCAATTATATGAGGGATGCGCCATACTCAATATAATGAAATAAAGACAATTCTAATTACGGACGATTGTCATTCGCTATTCTACCAATTAATTTTTTACCTAAATCTTCCATCAATCTCTGACAATCTATGGCGACCTGAGATTTAGTTAAATCTATACTATCATTGGTCCAAGGTAGATTTGGGAATGGTTGAGAACCATTCATAATGACCTCAAACGCATTCCTAAACCGCATATTCGATGCTCTTTGCCCATCAATACCATGCGCTACTGAATGACGAATATGCCTGAAAGCATTGAGCCGTTCTAATTCATCCGCAGCCAACCAATCTGTTTCTAGATCACGTTCTATATATTCTTCCCACATTGCGAACAAATACACGACCAATAGGCCATTTTTTGTTGCGTTAACTTCATCTTGTCTTTGCTGCCGGATTACTGGGTCGGAATGTTTAACTACATTGCTTAACTCAGTGTATATAAATCCGAATGGCCCTTGGAGCGCCGTTATTTGCTTCAACATTAAAGGCAAAATATCAGTAAATATTTGCTGATTTGGGTGGGGTGTAGTCATTTATTGTCCTAACGCTGATTGAGGTTAAGTTTTAAGTGTATCTTCTAGACGAAGCTTAGTCGCGAGATTACGGAAAGGCAAATAATTAGGTTCGGAACGTGAATAGTCTTTTGGGGGTGTGTTCAAAAACACTACATCTTCATAGAGAGATAAAATTTGATTCTTGTTGAGTATTTTACCTACTCCCTCATGAACTATATAAACTTAATAAATACTATATATTTATTAAAATTAAAGCTTATTTTTCAATATGTTATGAATATTATTGATAATATTAATCTAATACTATATCTAGATATGATAATAAGGATCAATTATTTTGTGAGAATGAAACGATTCGTTCTGGAGAAAATTAAAGATGGAAAAAATAATAATTTTTATGGGTGCAATATTTAATGACTTAAGCCCGTTAAGCGCTGTGGTCTTTATTTGTTTTATTGCGTTGCTAGTGGTTGCTTATGCAATCCGTGAAATGTCAAAGGTTTGCAATAAAAGCTTGGATAAGAAAAATGAATAGAACTGCTGAGTGGGCAAGTTTACCAACTGATTGGATAAAAAATAAATCTAATGGTTTATCCCTGTTCGGTGGGAATGATATTGGGCATAAATGTGCCGCTCTAAAAATCTATATTGCCATAGTTTTAAAAGCCAAATTCAGTAAAACAGAAGAAACAACCCATGGTGTTGCACAAGTAACCTATGATGAATTTGAGAATTTTACGGGGCTTTCCCGAGCATTAATTTCTTCAGGAATAAAATTTTTAGCAGATCATCACCTGATAACTAAAACGTTAATTGGGCGAAAGCAGCTTTATAAGTTAGTAAATTTCCATCAGCCAAAATATTGGACTAAGATGCCGAAAAGGCACATCCTTACAGGTAAAAAACAATGTTACCTTCACAACATTTCGCCTCGGCGCAGAAGTGACCTAAATGCATTAAGAATATATTTGTTATTTCTCGCATTAAGGGATGTGCGTACGAATGAAGCAAAGATAAGTTATACAAAATTGACCGAATATATAGGGCTGCAACGTAATCAGATAAGGAATGCACTATCAATACTCGTGGAAAGTGACTTATTATATATTACTAATCAACATGACTACTCAACCACACTGAACCAATCAAATAAATATTTTATTCGAGGCTTCTACGACTTTAGAAATCAGGCAACATAATAGACCTTCATAATTTTTCCATCTTTGTAAAAAGCTACTTTATTTAACAAGGCGTAATACAGATTTCTGCTTCTCAAATTCTGAATCCAGTAACTCTTCCATGCCGAGAATGGCTTTTAATACTCTGGCACTAAATTTTATATTTTGGCGCATTGAAGGTAAGAAGTCCGGATCGGAATTTTTAAGTAAGTTCACTGCATTTCTTAGTAATTCTGGTTGCTCTAACTCAATGTAATTTAGATTATCAAGCTTATCACCTTCTTCACAAGTGCGCCATCCGCGATGAGAAATATGCATAAAAGCTTTTTGTCTTGCTGCATCGTCAATTAAGCCAAGCTCATGTCCTCGCATAATGATAGCAGCAACCGATACTTTCCATCTAAATTTTAACTCATACAATTTATCCCAAGGTATCCGTCTTTTTGTGAAAAACGGGAATTCAGCAATGAATGTTTCTTTTGGTAACAAGAAGCAAGAAGCAAAATGATTAGCTTGCTTTTCTATTTGAGGGTTTTCATCTATACAATTTGTAACCCCCTTATGCATAATGAGATGCCCCAACTCGTGTGCCAGATCAAAACGGCAACGCACTGAAGATTTACTATCATTTCTCATTACGATAGGTATTACATCGTCATTACAAAAAGCATCTACTTTTGAAGATATGTCTTTTGCGGTACTGACAATAACGCCATTCGTTTCAAGCACCCTAACCATATTTGAAATCGGACCGCGCCCTAACCCTAAATGATCTCTTAAATTTAACGTGATTTTCTCTATTTCCGCTTTATGCGGCAAGCCTGGAGAAAGTGAAACTGACTCAAAATATTCTTCTAATTTAAATTGCGGAAACTCCAATCCAAAGGTTCGATAAAATTTTTGACAAATATACTAACGCTAATGACGTCTTCCGTATAAACTTTGGCGCGCTCTCTAACATAATTAGGAATAGAAACACTTCTAAAATGCAAACGATCATTGCTTATTGAATAAGGTTTTTCTTCAAAGAAATACTCAATATCAACACCAAGCTCATTAGAGATTCTCGATAATTGTTCTTCGGAAAACGACTTGTTTTCCTTGGCATTTTCAATTTTGTGGACATATTGCCGTTTAACACAGATCAAATCAGCAATATCTTGCATGGATAGCCCCGCCCTATTTCGGGCATAAGTTAATTTCGATCCTATAAATTTTTTATTCATCATTGTCGTTTGAAATATTTATATCTTTTTTATCTTTAGGCATTAATCCGCCCGCAGGTATGTCAACAGGTTCAGCTGTATCCACAACCACCTCAGTAATAATACTATCAGGGTTTTGTGCTAACTTCATTAGATTGATTTCGTTAATGACTTGATGGGTGTTTCTATCTATTTCCAAGTAATGGCATTCAAGAAGAGTGGCCGTGTTATCTATAAGATCATAGTCAGTTTTATAAATAACTCTGACTAATGGATCGAAATTACCAAATTCTTCATCCGCACGTTCCATCGTATTACGGTCAAATACATTTTTCCCCAAGGTATCTCGTGTTGAGGATATAATTTTTATCGTTTTACCTGTAAACTTGAAATAATAGTGACTTCCTTTTTTGCATAAAAATTCAA
>JAESUD010000233.1 GCA_016763335.1 Emcibacteraceae bacterium
ATAAACCACGTCGGCAACGCATAACGATAGAAATAATTTCCGTATTTATTTTGGTGAATGTAGGCATGATGTTAGTATTTATTTTAACAATAAAAAAAATCATGTACATCCAAACCCATCCTCTTTGCTTTGTTTTAGGTTTCGTTTTCTTTCTTCAGTATATGTCCACCAAGTTTTGGGCTCATCCCCATCCATAAACCGGGTAATAGAGATGAATACATCAATGACACATGGATCATGATGTTTTGCTGTCTTTACGCACAATAATTCATACATAGTATATGGACATTTTCCGATAAGGTCTGATGGCTCATTTATACCCGATAACCTTAAATCTTCTGCTCCGGCTTTCCCAATATTGGGGAGGTCAGTCAGTGCAGTTAATTTGTCCCGCGAAACTTTTGTTGGATTCATAAAATTCGCCCCTACATAGTTTACTCGTAAAAATACTGAGCAACTGTATGTATCTTAGCGACATCAATACCTTTTGTCAGCAACGAGATATAAATTCGTTTTTTATGATTAGGAAATCTGCGAATGAACCACGTCGGCAACACATAACGATAGAAATAATTTCCGTATTTATTTTGGTGAATATAGGTGGGGTATGGAATGGTTTGTGCTCCTTTGTGGCGGAGCGTACTTTGCGGGCTTGGCGTTGGGCAACGAAGGAAATTAGACCAATAAACTGTCACCGTAATTCGAAAGCAGACATTGACAATAACTTGATTAATCACTGTTCCTATTGTAATGTATAATTTTGCAATAATCCTTGGAGAACACATGCTCTGAATAGTATTTATTGTAATTACAGCCTCATTGTCTTCTTGTGCAGGTTCAAATAAGTTCGTTGAATTAAACCATGCGAATATAGCAAAAAAATCATTCGAAGATGCGAATTATCGAAAAGCCTTTGATCACTTTGTTCTTGCAACTATAAAAGATAATATAGAAGCTGTTTCGCTAGGCGAATATGCAGATAAAATTATTACTCTTGGTACAAATTCAAAATCCGTCCTTCTAAAAAGACAATACGTACATGAAGATGAAAAAGATGGAGGGATGGTGTCAATAATGGATGAGCGGCTCATTATGCGCGAGAAATATTCAGGAGAACATCAAATGTATGAGAAAGAAAGATAAATAATAATTAGAGGGTATAATGACTAAAATTTTTCAGATGATAATAACAATTACTACTTTACTAATTTTAACAACCGGTTGTGCAACTGTAACAAGTGAGCATGTTAATACAAGCAAGTTTAATAGTGATAAGAATTCAGGTGTTTTATATTTTTTGCCACAAAGAATGATGAAGTTAACAGCGACCCGCGAACCCGTAAAAGCAGATACTAAAGAAAAAGCTAAAAAAAAATATAAGGACGCAAAGGCGGCTCTAGAAAATGCTACTAAAGCAGAAGCTGCATCTAAGGGCCAGTATAACGGCGCGAAACAAGGGTTTGACAAAGGAAAAACAAGAAAAATTAATAAAGATTTTTCTAAAGAAGATAAAAATAAATTACTAGAAAAGTTAAAATTAAAAACAGATACGTTATTTATAGAACACCAAATAGCGATTGATACATTAATCAAGGCAAAAAGAGCTTTTGAAATCAGTGAAACAAATTATAAATATGTCCTGTTCTTGCTGACTGAAAAAGATGAGAGTGACGTTACTGAAATAAAAAAGAGTAAAGTAACAATTAAGTTGGAACTTTTGCCTGCAGGGCCTGATCCTAAGGCTGCGTATATAGCAAAACTTAAACATAGTATTTTACGTGATGACCTTACAAAGATCGTTGTAAATGATCGTGGTTTATTAAGTAGTAGTAAAGTGACTGCAGAAGATAAAACGTCTGATATTTTAGTCGATATTGCGGGAGTTTTTGGTATCATAACGGGGAGTTCATTCCCGAAAATGGACCCTTTAAGTACAATAGGTGATTTATCTGACATAAATTTAGGGTGCCCAATTGAAAAGCCCCTGAACTATGAAAGGGTTTTTGATCCAAGTGTTGCAAATGAAGTAACTCATGCGAGTAATTATTTGTATGCGTGTTTTGGGCGCAAACTTATAATTGATACTCTTGTCAAAAATAACAATGATGATATTCCTGACGAGATAGATGGTTATGTATACAGAATGGCGATGCCTTATACTGTTAACGTCGTGAACTATACGCAAGGAACACCGCATTCTGAACAATCTGTTGTTGCAATGTTGCCAAATAATGGGCCTTTGGCTTATATCCCTATGAAATCGTCTGCATTCGTTAAAACAGTTGATGATGTCACCTTTAAAGATGGCTCTATTCTTTCATGGGATAGTACACGGCCTAGTGAAATGGCCGCTTTTTTTCGGATACCTGTCGCGATGCTGAAAGCAATAGTTTCAGTTCCTGCAGAATTAATCCAATTGAAATTTGATTCATCAAAAAGCCTAGCTGAAGGACAAGCCGCACAAATTAGAGCACAAACTGAATTACAAGCGGTTCAGGCATGTATAGAAGACGCTAAAGAGAATGAAACTAGCCTTTCCGTTTGTATACCTGGTTTTGATGGTGCAGATGATTTTTAGAATAATATTAGGTTATATAAACACACATTTTTATATAACCTATCAAATCACTTCAAAAATTAGTTTAAAGTAAAATATGAATTACGGTGACAGTTTACATTATTAATCTGCGGCTATCGTTGCCCACCCCAATTTAACACCACACGCGCAAGGGTATCGGCACCCTTTTGCGTAAAGCACTGATATAAAATAATAATCGTAAAAAAGTGGTGCGAGGAATAAATTTCCGTATTTATTTTGGTGAATGTAGGCGGGATATGGGATTGGTTTGTGCTCCTTTGGTGGACGGAGCGTACTTGGTGGGCGTGGGGAGGGCTACTAAAATTGGTTAGTATTATCAATCTAAGCTACTGAATGTAAATATATTTACATTTCAAGTACATCTGCCCCCTTTGATCTCACTTTGATCTTTAAATATCTTTAAGTCGTTTCTTCTTTATTTGTCGGTGCGTTTACAAGGTAGCTTGAATACACCCATCCATAAGATGTGTGGTCAGCAAGAATGCCGCCAAGCTCCGCACCCTTTTCACTGCGCCAATCCTGCATAATTTCTGCCAGAATAGAAGCCCATGTAGAAACTTTAACCCCCGCTTG
>JAESUD010000234.1 GCA_016763335.1 Emcibacteraceae bacterium
CGGTTTCGCCTTCACCATTTAGATCGGCAATACCACGACGCATTTGAGGCCCTATTCCAATTTCAGCAACATCTTTCAGCATAAGCGGTGTGCCGTTTTGATTAACACCAAGAGGTATATTTCCAAGATCTTGTTCGTTTTGAATATATCCAGTGGCGCGCACCATATATTCCGCTTCTGCCATTTCAATAACCGAAGCGCCAATTTCCTGATTACCCCGTTGAATAGACGTTTGGATATGTGAAAGCGGCACACCAAAAGCCCGTAATTTATCAGGGTCAACTTTCACCTGATATTGTTTAACCATCCCGCCAAGCGGGGCAACTTCCGATACGCCGTCAACGGTTTGAAGTTCAAACTTTAAAAACCAGTCCTGAAGGGAACGAAGTTGACTAATGTCATGATTTCCTGTCCGGTCAACAAGAGCGTATATATAAACCCAACCGACACCTGTGGCATCGGGTCCTAATTTTAAACTGGCACTTGAAGGAAGCGTTGGTGCGACTTGCGATAGATATTCAAGCACACGGCTACGCGCCCAGTAAAGGTCTGTATCTTCATAAAAAATAACATACACATAACTATCACCAAAAAAGGAATAGCCACGCACTGTAACCGCCCCGGGTACCGATAACATTGCGGTTGTTAGGGGATATGTAACCTGATCTTCAACGACCTGAGGGGCTTGCCCCGGATAACTGGTTTTAATGATCACCTGAACGTCCGAGAGATCGGGAATAGCATCAACAGGAATATTTTTAGCCGAATAAATTCCAACCGCTACCATTATCGTCGTAGCCAATAAGACAAAGAAACGATTGTCCACAGACCAATGAATGATTGATTTAATCATGATATTTCCTATTCAACTGGCTTAGGTCTGATGTGGGTCACTTCAAACACGCCCTCACTTGGCATTTCAACAATGATTTGCACTTCTGATCCTGCGGTCAGCGTCGATAAATCAATAGAAGGCGCAATGGTAAAATCCATGGTCATTGCCATCATGCCAATATTCTTTAAGGCCTGGTGTTTAAAATTCGCAGTTCTTTTTTCCACATCAATATTATTAAGGATCGCATTCGTCCATTTAGCAGGATCAGCTATTGCTTGATCCATTTCAGATGCCGCAATTTTAATATCGGTGATTTCATACATCGGACCATCGCCTTTGCTCACTTCAACTTCTAACGTCATTCCTTCTTTAGCGCGCCGATGTCAATGCTATCCGCCACCACAAAATTCATGGTCATCGCCATCATATTGAGTGCTTCAATAGCTTTATGTGAAAAATTAATTATACGGCTTTCAATATTGACTTCATTAATGGTTCCAGATGTCCAGCCCGATGTTGGGCCTTCATTCATCTGCTCACCATGATCCATACGTTTGAAGTCGGACGCTTTACTGGACTCGCTGTCCAGCAAGAATTGTGCGGATACCACAACCCTTTCGCCTTCGTTAAGTCCGGAAAGGATTTCAAAATATTGATCATCAACCCGTCCCAATTCAACGGCGATCGATTTAAACCTACCTTGAGCAAGGGCGAGCACCACACGGTCATTACTACCCGTTCTGATTACGGCATCTTTTGGCACAAGAAGACTTTCATCACTCACCCCCGTTTCAAGCATTACTTGAGCAAACATGTTTGGTTTTAACGCGCCATTTTCGTTATCAAAACGCAACCTCACCTTCATGGTGCGGGTCATGGCATCAAGGGCGGGTTGCACATAATCAACTTGACCTTGCCATTTTTCACCGGGCAAATAGTCAACTGTCATTGATACGGGGTTACCTTGTTTGACAAAAGCCGCCTGACTTTCAAAAATTTCGGCCTCTACCCACACCTGATCAAGGCTGCCTATAGACATCATGGTTGTACCCGGTTTAACAAAAAAACCTTGACGGATATTGAGGTTATCCACGACGCCTGATTCAGGTGCGTAGAAGGTAACCGTTTGTTGGATTTGTTTGGTTTTCTTTAAAACAGCAATTGCATTTGATGGCAATTGAAGAGCCTTAAGCCTGTCTTCGGATGCTTTTATCAGCTGACGATTATTACGCCCAAGCGCGACAACCAATTCTTCCTGTGCATTAACCAAGGTAGGTGAATAAATATCATAAAGCGGGGCACCTGCTTCCACAGGGTCGCCCGTTGATTTTACATAGAGCTGTTCTATCCAGCCTTCAACACGGGGATGGATATGAACCAGTTGATCTTCATCATATCCAACATAGCCGACGGTTTTAATCACGGAACTCATTTTTTTCCGTTGCACTGTGACCGTTCGAACACCAAGGTTATTTACCACATCGGGTGAAATTCTTATGGTTCCCGGCCCCTCGTCAGGTCCACCCACAGCACTCTCAGCATAGACAGGGACAAGGTCCATTCCCATTGGTGAAAGGCCCGGCTCATCACGGCGATAATTCGCATCCATTGGCGCAACCCAGTATAGCGCTTTACGTTCTGTCGCTCCATCACTGTCACCACTATTTGATGGATCAAGAACAAAAGAATAAACCATGATGGTTAAGGCCGATCCAACAATGGCGCTAAGAATGGGTTTAACCGCTTTATTTTCAATGATACTCATTTGTTTTCTCCATTGATTTGTTGATTAGTGGTCGTAAAATAATAATTAAGTTGAACAATTGTTTTTTGACGGTCTACCTCGATATTCAAAGCATCAATTTTGGCATT
The DNA here is from genome assembly GCA_016763335.1 of Emcibacteraceae bacterium. Classification (GTDB taxonomy): domain Bacteria; phylum Pseudomonadota; class Alphaproteobacteria; order Sphingomonadales; family Emcibacteraceae; genus Pseudemcibacter. The sequence continues at coordinate 2,708 of JAESUD010000234.1, forward strand.
TAATTCCGCGATCCTCGCCCGCACGACTTCGGCAAAATCACCATCGTCATTGGTATAGGCCGTTAATGATGCTTCGGCCTGCTCTTCCATTTGTGGTAAAAGATCATTTTCAAAAAGGGCTTTGCGGTCATTAAGCCTTATGAGCCGTACGCGTGATGTTTCAAAACCTGCTTTCAGCTTCCTCAGCAGTTGCCATTTTTGCGTTCTTATTGCCTCACGTTTCGACAAGGCAGCGCTATATTCTTTATCTTGCCGGTTGGCGGTAAAGAGCGGCACACTTAAAGACACGCCAACGGTCAGAGCATCCGAACGACTATTTCCAAACGGGTCACGATTGCGTCTACCGTAACTCGCGCTTAATCCCCAAGCGGGTTTATATTTTTGTTTTGCAAGATCGACGCCGGCACCGGTAGCACTTATTTTATTCTCAAGCACTTTCATCACCGGGTGATCATCAAGTGCATCATATAAATCTTCGTCGCGCATAACCCTAACCACACCCACAAACTCTGGATGGGAAACCAATATATTTGGCAAGTGATCGGCTATTTCGTATATGCCGTGGATATTATTTTCAATATTTAACCATTCGGATAATTTTTCGACGTAAGTGTCTCTTGCCTGATTTAACATTGTGACACGGTCATTAAGACGTATAAGTTCAAGCTGTGAACGGATGATATCTTGTTGTCTTGTTTGTCCCACCGCCGATGAATAGCTGGAAAGAGCAATATCGGTTAATTGTTCAAACAAAGACCTGTTCTCTTCTATAAGAGTGATGCTTTTTTGTGCTTTATAAGCATCAAGCCACAGATGGCTAACGGTTACGGCGACCTTGGCATTCCTATCTTGTCTTTGATAAGGAAAGGCGTTTGCTTCAAATTCAAGCTGCCGACGTTTAATATTTAAGCTATCCCCTTGCGGAAACATCTGAGAAACCCCGACTTTGACTTGTGTCATACTGTTCTGATTGAACGAGAAACTATCGGTGGGTAAATTAGCGACTGTCAGTGAAATTTGTGGATCAGACAATGACCCTACGGCTACGCTCATGGACTTGGTCGCCTCTTCCATATGCTGATTGCCAACCGTCCATGGGTCATTTTCTTGAGCAATTTTCACCGCTTGCTCGATATAGAGCGGCTTGGTATTTTCTTGTGCTATCACCCTAGCGTTTAGCATGAATACACAATAGGCCAGTAAAACAGCCTTAAATAATCTTAATCTCATCATCATCTTTATCCCTCATAGCCAAAGCCAGAGTATTTTTTTCATCGAAAAATTATGGAAATAATATCCAAATGAGCACAGCTAGATTGCGCAAAGCACAGAATGTAGACAGACTCGTCCTGCGTTAAGCAGAGATAGGTGGATGATAAAAAGTCGTAGATGATTTGATTATTAAAGTAGCCACAGGAAGGGCTATTTTAGCAGAGGAAGGAGATAAAACTTCAAACGAAGTGGTGTCAATTAAAGCTAGAACCATAGATATACTACAATCCATAACACAACTATTATCGCAACAATCCATTTTGTTGTTGTTCATATCCGCATGTGACATGCCCATATTGCTATGGTCACTCATATCCATTTGCGACATATTCATATCACAAGAACTAACGCCGGACGCAGCCATTACTTGCCCTGTAAGGACAAATAGCATCAGTAGTATTGTAAATATTTTAGTTCCAAATCGCATATGTATAAACTTCCTTTGTTTAACAATTATGACAGAGAATACATATTAATACAATAGGTGGTCTTTGGCTTTGTTTCTGCTAACGCCATCCCACACTGTGTAGAGGAGTGATAGACCACATAATGATGCCATGACTGTAAGGGCTGTTTGGCCCTGCCCCATATATCCAATAGCCATCAATATTATCAAAATTACGACATTACGAAATATTGATGTTTTAGAGAAAGCTTCTTGTGGACAACTTATGAAATGCAATAATACGCCGCCGCCCCACCACAAGGCGTAACCTGCCGTTAAAATTATTAAAATATTACCAGAAATAAATTCTTGATCATTATTTGAAATGAGCATCAAGGTACCTGTGCCCAATGTGACAATTCCAAGAAGTAAAGGAAAATGGCTATAGATATAAGCTGTCCGGAACCGAGCTTTATTTGGCCAATGGCGCGCTCAGTATGCTGAAAATAAATCCACCAAATTGACGCGGCCATTATAAATGAAAGAGCGGCAATTAAAGTCGCATTTATATTCCACACTAAATTTTCTAATCCCATGACGACAGCAAAAATATTTTCCCCCAAAACAATGATGGTAAAAAGGCCAAAACGTTCAGGAATATGTTCAGCATTTATATTTTTCATTTCATTTTGCGATTTCCAAATATACCAAGGTATGAGCGCTTCAAACCCCAGAGAAATTGCCCAGAGCCAATAAATTTTTGGTCCATGAAAAAACAGCGAAAGTGCCCAGACCAATGCGCCCGTCCCAAAGCCCACTAAATATATTTTTATAATTTTCTTTGCTTCTTTTACATGGATATATGCTCTTGCCAGTAATGCAATCAATACCATTCTTGAACTTAGATAAGCGATGCCGAAAATTAAGCCGTGACCGTGCGCAGCATTATGTACCTCAATCGCCATGACAATTAAGGCGAACATATTTAAAAATGTTAATATCCTGAAAATCGGATCATCAGTATCAAAACGGGTGGAATATACAGTATGCCCGCACCACACCCAAAATATAATCCAGAATAAACCAACGTAAGTGAGGGCATCACTTAATGTGTCGACATTAATCAACAGATGCCCAACCTGCGCAATTGCAGCGACCAATACTAGGTCAAAGAAAAGCTCTAACCATGTGGCATGACGGCCATCTTCTTCGTATCTGCGTAATTTTGGTGCATTTAAAAATTTCGATAGCATTTTTACACTATTTCTGTGTTTTTAATTTCATGGATTTCGATTATCGCCTCTCCTTCTATCATATCAGGAAACCGTTTTGCAAAAAATTTAAAATATGTTTTTTCAAAATGCTGCGTAATATCTTGCCTGGTTTTCCATCTTTCAAAAAACAAAAAATGACCGGGTTTAAGTTTATCTTCAAGAAAACTATATGAAATACAGCCCGTCTCATTTTCCGACGGGAGAATAAGTGCAAGGGATAATTTTATTAATTCATCTTTATATTGTTCTTTAACCTTAAATTGTCCGCTGATAATATACATATGTTATGTCTGCTCCGGTTTTCTCGGTCCCGCTGACAGCTATTTTACCAACATCTTATTCAAGGATGCTTTTCTGGTACTGCCAGCAAAGGCGATTAGTTTGATTTGTTTTTTCGTCAAAATCTATTTCCTTATTGTGTAAGATCAAAAAGTAGAATTTCACTATCTGTCACAGCTTTAACCATAATGTTATCTTCATTCTGAATTGCAAACCCATCACCGACTGATGCCTCTTCGCCATTGATAAGTGCTTGCCCCGATGCAATTTGAACCCAGTAATTGCGGTTTTTCTCACCTTTGAATGTGGTTTCAAAATCTTCCTCAAACTTACCTATTAAAAGACGGGCGTCTTGTTTCGCTATAAGAGAGCCATCTTCACCGTCTTTTGAAACAACAACGCGAAACTGATTTATCATTTCGGACTGATCAAATGATTTTTGCTGATAGCCAGGTGTTGTGTTTTCAACATCAGGCATGATCCATATTTGCAAAAAATGGACTTCTTCTGTGTCGGAACCATTAAACTCACTGTGAGTGACCCCTGTGCCAGCACTCATCAATTGAACATCACCGGTTTTAATTGCTGAACCATTACCCATGCTATCTTTATGAGCTAACTCTCCGTCTAAAACATATGTAATGATTTCCATGTTACTATGCGGGTGAGTGCCAAATCCAGCACCTGGTATTACTCGGTCTTCATTTATAACGCGCAATGGGCCAAAGCCCATATGCTTGGGGTCATGATAATGGCCAAAGGAAAATGTGTGCTGGCTTTTCAACCAACCTGTTTCTGTAGGGCCTCTTTCATTTCTATTTCTTTTAACTTGCATTTTAACCACCTTTATTCTTTTGTTGAAATTAATAACACAACAATATATTTTTTCAATAAATAATATAATACTTGTAATATGAAAATCATTATTCTATTTATTAGAACAATGGATAAACTATCAAACATGAAAGCGTTCGCACAGGTGGCGCAAACAAAAAGCTTTGCTGAGGCTGCAATTAAATTGGGTCTCGCGACATCTGTCGTTAGCAAACGTGTTAAAGATTTAGAAGAATTTCTTGGTGCTCAGCTATTTCATAGAACGACCCGCAGAGTTAACCTTACAGATACGGGATATAGCTATCTTGAATATGTGCGAAAGTTTCTTGATGAACTCGAAGAGGTAGAAGAAAATATACGCCACAAAACCCAAAAACCAATTGGCGAGATCAAATTGGCGGCCCCATTAAGTTTCGGCGTAAAATATCTTGGCCCCGCACTTTCAGATTATCTAAATAAATATCAAGATGTATCCATTAAAACTTTTTTGTCTGACCGACAGATTGACTTAGTGGAAGAAGGCTATGACCTATCCATACGCATTGGTCAATTGAAAGATTCCAGCCTTATTTCAAAAAAACTTTCAACATGCAGACGCGTAGTTTGTGGCAGTCCTGCATATTTTGCAAAACATGGACGCCCGGAAAAACCAAAAGACCTGATGGGACATAATTGTATGAGTTATACAAACTTATCAGATGGCAAGGCTTGGCCATTCATTATTGAGGGCAAAAAGATATGGAAATCAACATCAGGACGATTTTATTCCGATAATGGTGATCTGTTATGTGAAGCCGCTATTGATGGGTGTGGCATAACTCTTTTACCAACATTCATTGTTGGTAAAGCGGTCAAAAGAGGTGATCTTGAAATCATATTGGAAGACTATGAAGAACCCGACTTTAATATATATGCTATTTATCAAAACAGGCGCCATCTTTCAACAAAAGTCAGGACGTTAATCGATTATCTAAGTGAATATTTTAAAAATGGTTTGTAACAAAGATAAATTCATAGGGGCTTGCCACCTAGTTTTAACACGGCAAACAGCTCAATTCACATAAACGTGAATTGAGCTCATTAATATTCTGTTCTAACATTGATGAAATAATATCAATTATATTTCATTATTTTCTTACATAGAATTTTCAACGGAACCTAAGTTATGAACACCTGTTTAATTAAAAACATAATTATGGGAACATTTATTATTGCTCTTTCATTTATGCTACCAACATTATCTCATGCGCAGGCAGATACTCATGGCGGTTTACCAAGGATAGACGTGGACAGCAAAGCTTATTCAGCTACCGTGAAAATAATGGGTTTAATAAACAAAGGTGATTACGACGAGGCAGAACGCCTTTCTAGACGTTTAATTAAATCAGAAAAAAGGAATAATAAAAAAAGAAACGAAGATTCCGATTTCTACAAGGGTGCGTACAATTCCCTATGTGTTAGCCTAACTGGCCTTGGAAGAATTGATGACGCAATGCAAGTGTGCAATCAATCGATAGGTTTTAGTCCAACAAATTGGGAAAGCCTTAAAAGTCGCGCCACGCTATATTATAGGACACAAAGTTTCCAAAAATCGCTTGATGATTTTTCATTGTCACTCGAACACGCACCAAACAATCAAGAAATAATTGATGTGTTGAATCAAAATATCGGCGTCGTCAAATCTAAAATAAAGTAGAATGCCAAAGGCTGCTGATAACGAGCTAATTCTTATAAAAACCTTTAAAAACTATCATTAATTATGCCACCTTCTATTAGTATTCTTGATATCTGGTTTGCTGACTTTGACTGTCTCCCACAATATTCGACTATTCCAACTCCAACAATGTCAAACCGTTTCACCAACTCAGACAGGCATTCACTCAACTGTTCGCAACTCGGACCGCCCTGAGTAGGCATGAGAGAGTCAGAAAAATGATCTGGATTAATAACATCGACATCAATATGAACATATATTTTACTGAACCCAGAGGTCGCAATTTGATTAATTAAATCATTACCAATTTCACAAATAGTGACATTTGAACTTTCAATATATTGCTTCTCTACTTTATCCATATCACGAACGCCTGCAAGAAAAACCTGTCTACTAATAATAGGCCTGTCTATATTTTCACAAAACACGTCAGGCCCATTACCAAGCAACGTCCGCAAAACCATTCCGTGAAAATGACCACTAGGAGATGTATCTGGGCTATTCAAATCCGCATGAGCATCAAACCATATTACTGCTATATCTCCGTCGTACCGATTGTTTAAGTACGAAACCGGTGCTGCCTCAGTGCCACATGTCCCGCCAACGGTAAACACACGTTCGGGAGATGTTTCCTGAAGTATATTCAACGTATTTAAAAAATTATTCCCAATAGTATCTAAAGCAAAAACACCATTGGTTGTTGATAAATTTGTTCTGTATTATAATTGTTTTCAACAAAAGGTTTATTGTTGAAAAGTTTCCGTGCAAGTTTTATAGAACCTTTTTCAAGTATCTTACTCTCACAACCCTGCCACTCTGAATTAAGAAATAATAAAGCGTCTTTCATTACCATCACCAAAATTGATTTTTATCATTCAAATCATATAACGTACGATAGTACTACGAGCAACTCATCAATATTCCATGGCTTTATTTTAATCTGGAGAGCGGTGATTATATTAAATAGTTTCAAGCATTTTTGAATTTTATTTTATGAAAGATTAATAAAATTTATCACGAAACAACATGCAACTCTGGTAACCTTTCCGATACGCGGACATTTTTGTTAGGAATTTGAACAATGGCTTTTGTCCCAACTCCTACAATACTTTCAAGAGAAAAATTGCCATCATGCATTTCGACAAGCTGGGTTACGATAGCTAGCCCTAGACCAGTGCCTTCTTCATTAAGTTCATGGTCATCATGAATTTGCCCAAAAGGGATTAACACATGCTCTAATTTATCCTGAGGAATACCAATACCTGTGTCCTTAACTTCTATAGATATAGAACCCTCCTCAGATAGCGAATATGAAAATTTTATATTACCTCCATCTTCGGTAAACTTGACTGAATTGGAGAGTAAATTGATGAATATCCTTCTAAATGCCGATAAATCACCAAGAAGTTTAACTGTATTGCTCAAATTCAAATTATAGCATGAAACTTTAATGTTTTTTGCATTCGCCTCAATTTCAAGCATCTTGATCGTTTCTTTTATACAATTGTGCAGACAAAACTCTTCTTCTCGCAACTGCCATTTACCAGCCTCAATTTTTGATAAATCAAGAATATCATTAATCACAGTTGAAAGATGCTTTCCACTATTTGAAATATCTGTCAGGTATTCCTTATATTTTGGCGGACTTATCTCGCCAAAAGTCCCTGATGTCATAACTTCGGAGAACCCAATAATCGCATTTAACGGCGTTCTTATTTCATGGCTCATATTTGCAAGAAAGGTCGATTTAGCTCTACTCTCTTTTTCCGCAACTGATAAAGCAACTTGCGCTAACTTTTCGGATCTCTCTAATTTCATCGCTATCGTTTTTCTTTTATCAACTTCCCGCCTCAGGCTATAAACCCAACCTAAAATAACCAGTATTATAAATCCCGCAATACTAAGAATTTGAAATATCACTTTGTAATTTTGTTTGTTTTCAATTCTCAACGCCAACCATTCACTACTGATTTCTATTTTTTCAGCTTCTGTAAAAGATTGAATAGCTTTTTGCATCGCGCTCGCAAGTAGTGGAAGTTCAGAACGAATACCTATGGACAAAGATGTTTTATACGGAGCCTCACCCACAACAACCAGTTGAGTTAGTCCTTCTGAGGCAATTGTATATGATGTCGTCGTTATATCACCAACATATGCATCAACTGTACCATTTAACACAAGTTCAAGGGCATCATGCACAGTTTTGACTTCAATAACCTTAATGCTTGGATAATCTTGACGGATAAAGCTTGTAACGGAAAAACCTTCTACTTGCGATATGGTATAACCGGAAAGGCCGGCCATATTACCAAAAATTTTCCCACCCCCGAGCGCAAATATCACATTAGTCAGCGATAAGTATGGATCCGTAAATTTTAAAAACCGACGCCTTTCTGGAGTTGAAACTACAGCCGAAAACATATCTGCCTCACCTGCATTAAATTTCTCAACACCCTCAGTCCAGTTATTATTTCCGACCCAAACAAATTTCACATCTAACTTTTCCTCGATTTTCGCTAAATATGATCCGGATATCCCGCTAATAGTTTGGTCCGGTTCGATCACTTCCAAAGGAGAGATCGTTGGATCTACGGCAACATTTATAATATTATTTTGTGATAACCAAGCGCGTTCTTCAGAAGTCAACTCTACCTGAGTGTTATCGTCATACTTATTTTGCCATTTGATTGATAACTCATTTAATTCTCTTTCACTTATAGCGGCCTTGCCTTTTTCCAAGATGGCGATCAGTTCCGGCCAATCATTACGGACACCCAGTCTTAAAATTATTTTATCGGTAATTTCTGGTAATTTTTCACGTCCAAGAACTTCTAAACCGGGTATAAAATTTTTGGTAATAATATAATTTGCGATTGGAAGTGTCACTGAGACAACATCAATAGTCCCTGCAGAAACAGATATCAGTGCTTCTTGGATATTTTTCTGTTCCACCAAATGAAAGTTAGGGTATCTTCTTTGATAAATCTCTGCATGAGCAAACCCTTTGATGACACCAATTTTTTTATTCGCAAGATCATCCATTTTTTCAATTGGAGCTGACCCACTGCGACCAAAATATACAATTGGCAATTCTATGTAGGGAGAGGTGAATTCAAGAAATTTCTCACGGTCCAAGGATTGAACGATGCTATGTGTTACATCAATTTTCTTGTTTTCTAATTGATCACTTAACTCATCCCATCGGTACCCATTAACATATTCGATTTTGAAATCAATTTTCTCTGCTAATAAATTGAGATAGTCTATAGAATAACCTGCTGGTTCTCCCGCTATTACAAAATCAAATGGAGGCCAATCCATCTGGTTCGTCACCTTAATTACTGGATGTTCCGAAACCCAAATTTGCTCTTCTTTCGTTAAGATGAAATTTTCTTGTGGAGTTTCAGTATTTAAGGTTTGAGCAATAACTTCATTGAAAGAAACAATTATTAGAAAATACAAACAAATAAAAATCGTACATACGGTGAAATGACGTAAATACTTACTACACCTGTCATCCTCAACATTACTGTACACATTATTTTTCAAATGACCGTAGCTCCTAAAAAATTTAGTGTCCCAATAACGATACTACTTATAATATATTACCATAGAATTAATAACAAATCTTAATCAACAATCATTTTAAGGCAGAAGAGTATATTTTGTAATATCATTAATTAATTTCTAATCTGCTTGATTAAATATTTGCAATACTTCCTTTAACATTTTTTCCATGCCTTTTTTTGCTTGCTCTGGCTGGCCGGCTAAAATGGCATCTGCAACTATTTTATGTTCTTCAACGCTCCCTATCTTAACGCCTTTCATCTTGTTAGACATACGAATACTGAACCGTAATGCTGTTTCCACAAAACTATCCATAAGCACAAAAAACCGATTGTTACTCGCGGCAAGTACAGCAAGGTGAAAGGCTATATCCGTTTCAAGAGGCGACAATTCGCCAATAGTCGCCTGTTCCATTTCTTTAATCGCATTGATTAATGTAATGCGCTGTTCATCGGTTATATTTGTTGCGGCTAAAAATGCAGCTTGCGGTTCAATCGCCAGTCTGGTGTGTGTGAAGTCAATCATTAACGGTATCGATACTTCACGTTTTAAAAGCCATTGAAGAATATCCTGATCGAGAAGATCCCATTCACTTTCTTCGGTAACTATTGTCCCGCGGCGGGGACGCGCAGAAAGAAGTCCTTTAACCGTTAACATTTTGACCGCTTCACGAATTACGCTACGACTTACATCATATTCGATTCCAAGTTCGGCTTCAGTGGGAAATGCTGTGTCTTTGGAATATTTTCCCGAAACGACCTCTACGCCCAATTGATGCACAATATCAAAAGTTAAACTATATGCTCTTTTTCTACTCATTATTGCGCCCTTTTAATTTTATAATAATGATCTCTATTAACGCCTTTTACGTCTGATTTAAATATAAACAGATTGCCTGCTTCAGGTTGTTTATCAAGTTCCTGCTTTGTTAATCCTTCGCGTGCCGTAGTTACAAAAATAATATCCATATCATCACCACCAAATGTCACACATGTTGGCTGACTTGCTGGCAATTTAAGTTCATGGCTTACTTGGCCTTGGCTATCATAACGAATGACCGCGCCAGAACCCCACAGGGCACACCATAAAGAGTTTGCACTATCCATTGTTGCGCCGTCTGGATACGCCCCCTCGGGTAAATGAGCAAAAATTGATTTATTTGAAATTGAACCATTAATTTGATTAAAGTCATACCGAATTATATTCTGCGTCGGGGTATCGGCAAAAAACATATGCTCGCCGTTCACACTCCACGCCAGTCCATTAGATATTCTAATATTACTTATATGCTTTTTTACTATTCCTGCTTCAATAGAATATAGACTTGCACCAGTTAGCGGCCCGACAGCACTATTTTCAATCATTGATCCAGCCCAGAACCTGCCTTGCGGGTCTAACCTACCATCATTCATTCTGGTGCTAGGATGCTGGGATTCAACTTCTATTTTGTTAGATAGTTTTTGAGTCTGGTAATTGTAAAGGGCAAAACCAAATGAAAAAGCGCAAATTAAAATATCTTCATCTTCCGTCAAACCAAAAGCACCAAGTCGGTCTGGTA
>JAESUD010000235.1 GCA_016763335.1 Emcibacteraceae bacterium
AACTTGATGAGATTAGTACTCAGCTTAATGCGTCTGTCAAAGAACGTGAAGAGTTAGAAGAAGCCATATCGCGTCTGAATAAAGCCATTTCCGATCTTAACCGTGAGGGAAGAGTGCGTATGTTAAAAGCTTTTGAGGAAGTTAATGCCCATTTCAAAAATCTGTTTATCTCTTTGTTTGGTGGCGGGGAAGCATATCTTGAGCTTACCGAATCTGATGATCCGCTTGATGCCGGGCTTGAAATTATGGCAAGCCCGCCGGGTAAAAAGATGCAAAATCTTGGACTTCTCAGCGGTGGGGAACAGGCATTAACAGCATTGTCGCTTATTTTTGCGGTGTTTATGACCAATCCGTCACCAATTTGCGTACTCGACGAAGTTGATGCACCGCTTGATGATGCCAATGTGGAACGTTTTTGTGATTTGCTTGATGAAATGAACAAAAACACATCAACACGCTTTCTTATTGTCACCCATAATGCGATTAGTATGAGCAGAATGGACCGACTTTTTGGCGTGACAATGGCGGAAAGGGGCGTTTCTCAGCTGGTATCAGTGGACTTGGAAAGTGCGGAAAGAATACGTGACCGGGTAGGGGATTCTCATTTTCAGAATGCATAATAACTTCTTGTTATATTAACTGGAAAATAGACCTTATAAAAAACTATTAAATTCAATGTGTTATAAATGTAAAACTGGGTGAAAAATGAGTATCTTTTGGTGCTTGACAGCTTCCGCGTCTGAAACTATGTTGCACACAATTTTAAGGGTGTGGGCTTTGGGAATTCAATTTGACTTGCCAGACCATTATAGAGCAGGAGTTAATCTTGACTGACGATAATAAAAAGTCGGAAAAGATGAAAGCTGATCTGGATGATTTAAACACTCGAGTAAACGCCGCACGCGAAGCCAATGAACCAAAACAGGCTCGCGGAATTAACGAAGCAACGACTTATGGCATTGCCACAAGATTGGTTGCGGAATTGGTTGCCGGATTACTGGTCGGGGTGTTTGCAGGTTGGTATTTAGACCGACTATTTGATACGAAGCCTTGGTTGATGATAATTTTTATCATTCTGGGTGCTTCGGCAGGAATTATAAATGTTATGCGTGCTGCAAAGCAGTTAGTGCCAAAAGAGCCGCATGATGAAGATGAAGAAAAGTAAAAAGGGATAGTGCCGTGGCAAGTCCGCTCGAACAGTTTACAATTAAGCCCTGGGGCCCTGCGCTCGAAATAGCTGGTTACGATGTTTCATTTACCAATTCAGCTGCGGCAATGGTCGCGACGTTGGTTGTTGTTACGTTTTTTATAACATTTGGTATGCGTAAAAATGCACTTGTACCGGGCCGTTGGCAGTCGGGCGTTGAAATGTGCTACGAATTTATTGCTAAAATGCTCGGTGATACTGCCGGACCGGCAGGACGCAAATATTTTCCGTTTATCTTTACTCTGTTTATGTTTGTTTTGGCAGCCAACCTTATCGGCATGATTCCTTGGCTTCATCCGTTTACCTTCACAAGTCATATTGCCGTGACTTTCGCCATGGCATTTTTTGTTTTTGTTGGTGTGACTATCATTGGTTTTGCCACACACGGTCTTAAATTCTTTGGCTTCTTTGTGCCGGATGGTGCCCCTTGGTATCTATTACTGATCCTTGTGCCAATTGAAGTTATTTCTTATTTATCACGACCTATCAGCCTTTCTGTTCGTTTGTTTGCCAATATGGTGGCCGGACATACAATGCTGAAAGTGTTTGGTGGTTTTGTTGTAAGCCTTGGTGCTCTGGGGGGGATATTCGCTGCAAGCGCATTTCTTCCTTTCGCATTTATTGTTGCGCTTACAGGACTTGAACTATTGGTTGCTTGTTTGCAGGCATATGTATTTGCCATGCTTACTTGTCTTTACCTTAACGATGCGCTTCATATGCACTAAGTGGCTAGAAGCTTAATTTAATATTTAAAACGAATTAATACTTTTCAAAATTAAAGGAAAATAAAATGGAAATGGAAATCGCAACACTCGCAGCAAATGCTCAAATAGATGCTGCACGTTATATTGGTGCTGGCCTTGCTTGTACCGCGCTAATCGGTGCGGGTGTTGGCATTGGTACGATTTTTGGTAACTATGTTTCTGCGGCGATCCGCAACCCATCAGCCGCTGGCCCAGTATTCGGTCAAGCTATGCTTGGATTTGCGCTTGCTGAAGCAACGGGCCTTTTTGGTTTGGTTATCGCCTTCATCATCCTGTTCGGTTAATAGTCTTTAAAATAAAACAAGATTATTAATGATCAGGCCTGATCCATTTGGATCAAGGAGGAAACTATGCCACAATTAGATATAGCGTTATTCGCACCGCAGATTTTCTGGCTGTTTGTCGTTTTTACAATCCTGTATATCTTTATGTCCCGCAGTGCGGCGCCAAAGATCGCAGATGTACTGAAAAAACGTCAAGATAAAATTGCCAATGATTTGAACGCAGCTGAAAAACTTCAAGCCAGAGCAGAAGAAGCACGTCTGATTTACGAGAAATCGCAAGCAGATGCCCGTAGTAATGCGGCGGCCGTTGTTTTGAACAAGCGTGACGAATTAAAAGCACTGGCCGAGGCTGAATATCAGAAGCTTTCTGAAGCGCTTGCGGCTAACGCTGACGAAGCACAAAAAGGCATTGACGCGGCAAAAAATAAAGCACTCGGTGAAGTGCGTGATGTTGCCAGCGAAGTTTGTGCGGATATTATTGCGCAAATATCAGGTCTTAAACTTGATAGTGATACTGTGTCTAAAATAGTTAGTGCAAAAACTGATGCTGCAACTAAGGGAGATAGCTAATGGAAGAGCATGTAAGCTTCTGGGCTGATCCAGCAACATGGGTATCATTGGCTGTTACAGTTTTCTTCATACTTATTATCTGGAAAAAAGTTCCTGCTATATTTGCAAAGATGCTTGACGACCGCTCACAAGCGATCGAAGAGCAACTTGAAAATGCTAGAAAGCTTCACGAAGAAGCTGCGGCACTTCTTTCTAAATATGAACGTGATCAACACGCTGCTGAAAAGCAGGCCGCTGAACTTATGGTAAATGCTGAAGCGGAAGTGAAGCTGATGATTTCTGAAAGTACTGCGCAAATGGAAGAAATGGCAAAGCGTCGCGGCGAAGTTGCTACACAAAAAATTGCTCAAGCCGAAGCTGCGGCAATTAAAGAAATTCGTAGTTTAACGGTGAGCGTTGCCACATCGGCGGCGCGTGATCTGATTAAAGCTAATTTGAAAGACGCTGATCATGATGCGTTAATCAAATCAGGCACAGATAAACTGGACGCGAAATTCCATTAATTGGATTTTGAAATAATTTTAAAAAACCCGCTTTATCGAGCGGGTTTTTTTATGTCTTCATTTTATATGTTGAATTTTCTGTGGGCGTTTCGCCGCATTCAACTTCGCTGATATCAATGAGTCGGATCAAATGTGCGAGAACGGTTCTTTCCGCTGCTATGTAGAGGTTGGCAGGCAGTTTTGGGTATAACTTTTTTATGATTTTTGGTATGGATTGATGTCCCGCTTTAATTTCTTTTACAATGGTTTTTTCACGAACCAACCGGTGTTTTAAAATATTACTGACAAATTTTGTCGGTTTTTCTATCGGCCAGCCATGTGTTGGGTAATATATTTCATCATCCCGCATGATCAACTTTTGCAGACTATCCATATAATCCTGCATATTGCCGTCGGGCGGTGAAATAATTGTCGTCGACCAACCCATAATATGATCGCCAGTGAATAATGCCTTTTCCTCGCGTAAGGCAAAACAGATATGGTTGGAAAGGTGGCCGGGCGTATGCACGGCTTCGACGGTCCAGTTCTCGCCTTTTATAACGTCGCCATCATTGATGATGACATCCGGTTTGAAATCTTTATCAATGCCTTCTTCGGGTAATGTCTCTGAATGTTGCTGATCACTAACATTGAAGGCGTATATTTTTGCACCGCATTTTATAGATAGTGGCATTGCTGCTGGTGAGTGGTCTTTATGATTATGAGTGACGAGTATATGACTGATGGTTTCACCGTTCAGTGCCTTTAATATTGCCTCGATATGCTCAGGTAAATTAGGGCCGGGGTCAATGACCGCCACATTGCCGTGACCAATAATATAGGTGCCGGTACCTTTAAAAGTATAAGGTGCCGGATTATTGGCCGTAATGCGGCGAATAAGGGGGCTGATTGTTTCTATTTCACCATATAGGGGTGAGAAGTCCTGCATATATTAATAGGCTCTGTTGATACAGAAATCGACAACACCGATCAGTGCCTTGCGGTAATCATTATCCGGGAATATTGCGAGGGCATCACGGGCAATAGCACCGTAATGACGGGCCCGTTCAACGGTATCCGTGAGCGCATTATGTTTAACCATAAGTTCAATGGCACGGTTAAGGTCGTCCGGCCCTTGATCAAGGTCTTCCATTGTGCGTTTCCAAAATGTGCGCTCCTCATCAGTACCGCGTCTAAACGCCAGGACGATGGGCAGAGTAATCTTACCTTCATGAAAATCATCACCAACAGATTTGCCGAGGGTTTTCTGTTCTGCGGAATAATCAAGAACGTCGTCAATTAATTGGAATATAATGCCAAGATTTTGACCGTAACTCATTAATGCTTCACATTCGGATTTGGGACGCTCTGCGATTACACCGCCAATTTCACAGGCCGCAGCAAATAATGCCGCCGTTTTGGCGCAGATAACTTCCATATAGGCGTGTTCGGTCGTGTCCGTATCATTGGCGGTTATCAGCTGTAACACTTCACCTTCAGCAATAACGGATGATGCGCTTGAAAGGATGCGTAATACTTCAAGTGACCCATCTTCGACCATTAATTCAAATGATCTACTGAAAAGAAAGTCGCCAACCAAGACACTTGCTTTATTACCCCAAATGGCATTTGCGGTATCCTCGCCGCGGCGAAGGTCGCTTTTATCAACCACATCATCATGAAGCAGGGTAGCAGAGTGAATAAATTCCACACATGTTGCAAGACGGATATGGCGGTCACCAGCATATCCGCATAATCGGCTAGCCGCTAATGTCAGCATCGGGCGCAGCCTTTTGCCACCAGAGGCTATTAAATGTCCGGCAAGTTGCGGGATCAAAGCAACGGGGCTTTGCATTTTTAGTATTATTGTTTGATTGACTTTATCTAGGTCATGATTGACAAGGTCTACTAGTGTTGCAAGCGCTGTTGCACCGTTGTCTTTTTTCTCGTCTTCAAAATTTATTACAAGGCCCACTTGTCTTTTTCCTGTTGCAGTTTGATTGATTACGGTACAAATGAATGTAACTGCAAAATAGTCATCTAACGACATAATGGCAAGCAGACAAACTATAAACCAGATAAAAAAGAGCAAAAATAATTGAAAGACCTGTTATTTACATCCAATCCAGTGATAATTTCGAGGATTTCCGCCATTCTTGAGGCGGAAGACATTCAATATGTCGTTCTCGGCGGTGTGGCTAGTCTGTTTGGTGGGGACTATGCTGGTATATCAACGAGGATGATGGTTGAGGAAAATTGTCATGAAGAAGCCATAAGATTGATTCGCGAATGTCATTTAGAAAATGATGTGGAACTGAAATTATGACGAACGGTGAGTTCACGACGGATGATTTTTTGGGCGGAAGAGTTAAGTTAAAACAGCCCAAGAAAGGTTATCGAGTTACCAGTGATAGCATTTTTCTTGCGGCATCACTTACCGTAAAACCAGATGAAAAAATTCTTGATATGGGGGCGGGAACTGGTGGTATTTTATCATGTCTTGCTGCACGACTTGGAATTGACGATAAGAGCATAACAATGCACGGTATTGAAATTCAGGAGGACTTACTTTCATTAGCGAAAGAAAATGCAGGGAATGAAATAAAATATTTTAATGGCGATATATTAGGAGACGTACCCGGTTGTGAGCCAAACAGTTATCACCATGTGGTCAGTAATCCGCCTTATTACGAGAAAGGGACAGTTAGTCCATCACCCTATAAGTCAAAGGCCGTTGCTCACGGCGAAAATATGATTGATTTAAAAATTTGGATTGAACGAATGGTGAGGATGACGCGGCCACGCGGTTATTTGACAATCGTTCACCGCGCCGATCGTTTGGATGATATTATTAGCGTTTTAAATAAAAAAACGGGATCGATTATTATCTATCCTTTTCATGCAAAAGCGCAAAAAGAGGCAAATCGGGTGATAATTCGTGCTCAAAAAGACGCAAATGGTCTTTTGGCCTTGAAATCCGGCATGATCGTGCATAAGTCTGATGGAAATTATACTGACAACGCCGAAAATATT
>JAESUD010000022.1 GCA_016763335.1 Emcibacteraceae bacterium
ATATGGACTTCCCGGCCTTCGCATTGGTTGGATCGCGTCACAAGATAAGCAGGCATTACAGGATATGGAACGATATAAGCATTTCCTGACCATCTGTAACAGTGCACCTAGCGAAATTCTAGCCCTCATTGCCTTAAGGGCACGCGAGAAAATATTGGATAGAAACAGAAAATTACTTGCAAGTAATCTAACCAAACTTGATAAATTTTTTGATGAATTCCCGGATGTATTTGAATGGCGTAGACCAGACGGTGGTGCCGTTGCCTACCCGAAATATATTGGTCCCGGTACGGCAAACCAATTTTGCGAAGATTTGATCGAACAAACTGGTGTGATGATTTTGCCACCCCGAATTTATAATTCGGATCTGTTATCAACGCCTCAGGATCATTTTCGTATAGGGTTTGGCCGCACAGGCATGGATGAAATGCTGGATATATTTTATCATTATCTGAAAAAAAACAGATAAAACCATCCAAGTTTTAATTAAGAGCGCGGCAATTTGACGATGACCTTCGTTCCCTTCATCAATTGACTTTTAATGGATAAGTTGCCCCCATGAAGTTTAACCAATGAATTTACAATTGCCAGGCCAAGCCCGGTTCCTTCCTGACTTAAATGGGGATGATTTTCAACACGGGTAAATGGGTCAAGGATCATACCTATATTCTTATCTTCTATTCCTTGACCAGTATCACTGACGGTTATCTTGATACTATTCTGTGAAAACTTGCCACTTATTTTAATTAAACCGCCACTAGGGGTAAACTTAATTGAATTGGATAATAGATTAATAAAAATCTGTTTCATTGCCCTGTGGTCTGCTAAGAGCTCTGGAAAGTCTGGTTCAAAATCAATAGTCGTGATTTGTTTCTTTTCTTCGATTAAAGGACTTAATGACCGCAAACACTCTTCTATTAAATTAATGACATTAAGGGGCTCTTTATCAATTGAACGTTTATTTGCCTCAATTGCAGAAAAATCAAGAATATCATTTATGAGCGAAAGAAGATATTGGCTGGAATGGTTAATGTCTTTGCTATATTCCTTATACTTATCAGAACCAAGCTTACCATACATTTCTTTGCTCATAATTTCTGAAAAACCGATTATCGCATTTAAAGGGGTCCTGAGGTCATGGCTCATATTTGCCATAAATTCTGACTTAGCCTGATTTGCCTTCTCAAGAGCAATCGTTCTTTGTAAAACAAGCTGTTCGAGAAAAAGCCGCTGTCCGGAAAGAACAACAATTCCGATCGTAATCAAAGCCGCAAAAATCATACCCGCTATCGCAATGAATAATGGTTGTGATGTTTTATTATCATCTGCAAATAAGCTGGTTCTGGTAAAGGTGATTATCCAAGTGCGGTTTAAAATTTCAAACTCTACCGATTGTGCTTTCAAACCGTTTAAGTCTACATCATTTTTTGCATATGATCTGAATGTAAGCTCCGGCCCTTCTTCTTTATCATAGAGATCTACATAAAAGCTTCGTTGATCAACATTTCCTAAAATTTCGTTGACCATATTGTCAATCTGAATTGCTATTGCCGTGTAGCCGATAAATTCGTCCCCATCAAAATGTGCACTATATATTGTTGCCGCAGATGGCATGTCGGGATTACTGAGTAATATAACAGGTGCGGTTAGTGTTGCCGCGCCTGTTTCACGCGCGATCCTCATCGCCTTAGATCGAATTTTATCAGCACTGATCACATGTCCAACAACAAAACTAAGTCTATCAAATGGTTCAATTAATTTTACAACTGTATAGTTATCCGCTTTCATTGCCGATCCACGAACATGTTTCGCTGTGGTTTGCCACAGTTTTATATCCATGCCATGCATTTTCGACATGTCTTTTTCAAAGGTTTCTTTTTCATTATCAGCCACATTTACAATCCAGGCAATTGACCTGACATTACCATTTTGCCTTAAATTAATTGCTGAAAAATTCATTAACTCCTGTTGAGTAAGATTATCTCTAACCCCCTTGAAACCTTTCAAATTACTTTCAAGTGATAAATGCGCCGTGGTAAATTGATTTAACGTGTCTAGTGCTGCGGTGACTTTTTGATTAAAAATCAAATCAAGCCTTTCTTCTTCCCAGCTTTTTCCAACCAACAGAATGGAAAAAGCGATACCCAACCCAAAGACAATAACGATAGAAACAATTCTTTGTCTGGCATAATCAAATTTAATAAACCCGAAAACCAGCGTCGTAAATATAATCACAGAGCTGCTATCTGCTATCCACCAAATCAACCATTCTTCTAATAATGAATTAAAACTTTCCAAACCAAAAACCCAAAAAACACCGCTAGCTACGGTTGCACTAATGAGACTACATAACGGGCCAATAACAAAATATAGCTTGGCAATTTTTATTGGATCACTGAAGTCATGGTTAAAAAGATTGTATTTTCGCATTGCCCAGACAGCAACATATGCCTGTATCGTTGCGCCTACCGGAACAAAAAACAAATATGAAGACTGTAATATCACTTCAGGATCGATGGTTAACGTTGAGAAAAATACAGTCGCCGTTAGAAAAGCACCAATATAAACCCCCGGTAGAACTCGATAACCAAAATTATATACAAGGATAATTGCCATTGCAGCCGGTGGCCATATGATAGCGGCAAAGCCACTACCAGCAGACAGATAAAAACCTATTTTCCCGGATATAAAATAAACAAAAACCGTAAAAAAAAGTATCACAAAATAATTTTTCTTTATCGTCTCAATAAATGACACTTAATTGATCCCTTTTAGTTGAGTGTCTTGGCAGTTATTCAAATATTTTTAACGTCTTTGTTTTTAATAGAAGAGCATTCTTAATTCAATTTAACATTTAAACAATTAAACACATAAAAAAATTATGGCCTTCAATCCATATCAAAAATATCTATATGTTTGCTAACTTTTATTTTCATTCTCACCAAATAATTACAACAAAAAAAATACATGAAAATTCATGAAAAGTTAATACCTTTATTATATTTAATACATATTAACCAGTTCATTATTTTAATTAGTATCAAGGAGTATAATTGTGAAAAGTGCGTTAAATCCAGCTGGGATATTAGATAAATTGTTGGGGTCCCATTTTTTTAAGAATGTAAGTATATCGTATAAAATTACCATTTTATCAATAATATCATTGTTAGGAACAATCGGTGTTGCGGTGATGGCCTATTTTACTTTAGCCGACATTGCAACAAAAGAGGAAATGTATTCAGCCAGTTCTGATTTTAGCTTAATAGCAGCGGACATCAAAACATATGCGTTAGATATGAAGCGTTCAGAAAAAAGTTATTTTCTGGAAAAAACAGACAATTTTGCAGAGCAAGCAATTGAACATGCTGAAACAATGCAAACATTTACTTATGATGTAGAAGGTTATACTGAAAGTGAAGAAGCTATTAACTCAGCATTAGCACTAGATCAATTAGCTGATAAATATACCGAAACATTTTCAAATGTATCTAGCCTTAACAATGCGGAAGCTAGTATTTTAAGTGCTGCAATGCTTGAACTTGACAATATATATGGTGAGATGGAACCACATTTCGATGTTATTGCTGGTCAATCTATATCTGACCTATCTGCTGCAACGAAAGCACTTGATGCAGTGCGAACAGCGTCAGAAACACTCTTAATCGTATTTTGTTCGGTTCTGGTTGTGATCGTTGGTTTGATAGCATTTTTAGTATTACAAAGCATATCAAGACCCTTATCAATCCTTAAAGAAGCTGTCGATGTTATCGCAACTGGTGATTACACGAATGAAGTACGCGGCAAGACGCGTAAGGATGAGCTTGGTCAGTTTTCAAATGCAATTGAAGACCTTCGTAAAGCGGCACTTGAAAGTGAACGCCTTGCAGAAGAAAACAAACAGGCAGAAGAAGTTCGCCTTGCCCATGAAGCAGAAGAACGTGATGCAACTGTAAAACGTGAAAGAGAAGATGCAGAACGCATTCGTAAAGAAGGTGAAGTTGCAGAAGCGCGTGCCGAAAAAATTAACAACACAGTGCACGAATTTGATGCTAAAGTTTCTGAAGTTCTCAATGCTCTTGCCTCATCTGCAACTGAGCTTGAAGCAACGGCTAACCAAATGGTTGTTATTTCAGATAGCACCAAAACCAGGTCTTCTGAAGTGGCTAGCGCATCAGAGCAAACCGCCGCGAACATTCAAACTGTTGCAGCGTCCGCTGAAGAATTAACAGCATCCGTTAGTGAAATTAACAGACAAGTTGAAAATGCCAATACCATTGCAGAGCGTTCATTAAAAGAAGCCAAAAATAGTAATGACGCCATTAATAAACTGGCGCAATCTGCCAGTCAGATTAATGATGTCATTGGCCTTATTAATGACATTGCCAGTGCTGCCGTCGGGTCAAAAAACAGAGTCAAATCTGAATCTTAGATGGGTAGAGTTGTTTTCCAAAAGGCTTTGGCTGAATCTATAGACA
>JAESUD010000236.1 GCA_016763335.1 Emcibacteraceae bacterium
AACGTTAAAGGCAAAAATACCGATGGTCACAAAACCCATATGGGCAACCGATGAATAAGCGATCAGTTTTTTCATATCTGTCTGACGTAGCGCCACAAGCGACGTATAAACAATCGCAATACAGGAAAGCGTATAAATCAGCCACGCCAGTTCCTCGGACGCGACCGGGAACATGGGAAGCGAGAAACGAAGGAAACCATAACCGCCCATTTTAAGCAAGATACCCGCCAGAATAACTGAACCCGCCGTTGGTGCCTGTACATGGGCATCCGGCAGCCAAGTATGAACTGGCCACATAGGCATCTTCACCGCAAACGAGGCAAAGAACGCGAGGAATAACCAAATCTGAGCATGTGGATCAAAATCGAATGCCATCAATGTCGGAATATCCGATGTTCCGGCCTGCCCGTACATATAAAGCATGGCAACCAGCATCAACACAGAACCAAGAAGCGTGTAAAGAAACAGCTTATAAGCCGCATAAACACGGTTCGCGCCGCCCCATACCCCGATAATCAGGAACATGGGAATAAGGCCCGCTTCAAAGAATAGATAGAAAAGCATAAGATCAAGTGAACAGAACACGCCGATCATAAAGCATTCCAAAAGCAGGAAGGCGATCATATATTCTTTAACCCGTGTCTTGATGGTTTTCCAACCGGTCAAAATACAGATCGGCATAATGAACGTGGTCAGCAACACGAATAATATAGATATACCGTCGAGACCCATTTTATATTTAATGCCGCCGCCAAGCCATGCGGCTTCTTCAACGAATTGAAAATCGGACGTTGTTTGATCAAAGCTAAACCATAAAACCATGGAAAACAGGAATGTGGCAACTGTCGTCAGTAATGCCGCATTACGGGCATTGCGTTCAACGATTTCTTTATCGCCATTGATGCTTAGAATTATTAAGACACCAAGAAGAGGTAAAAATATAATTGCCGATAATATTGGGAAATGTTCCATTTTACACCCCCCCCACTACAAACCAGGTGACAAAGGCAGATAGCCCGATCAACATGGCAAAGGCGTAATGATATAAATAACCTGATTGGAGGTTTCTGAATTTACCTGCAACATTTTGAACCGCTGCCGAAACACCATCTGGGCCGTAGCGATCAATAATATCTTCGTCGCCACGTTTCCATAAAAATTGGCCAAGCCACATAGACGGTCGAATAAAGATAAAGTCGTAAATCTCGTCAAAATACCATTTATTGAATGACATCGCATGAGCAAAACGGAATGTTCTAACAAATTTACCCGGCATATCAGGTTGTTTGATATAGAAATACCAAGCCGTTGCAAAACCGATCACCATCGCGACAAAGGGTGAATAAACAACCCAAGTCGGGACATGATGCGCTGCTTCCATAACATTTTCACCGATTAAGAATAATGAACCGGCCCAGAAATCTTCATAATGATGACCAATGAAATATTCGCTAAATACACCACCGGCAATAACGGCGCCAAGTGCAAGCACATAAAGCGGGATCAACATAACCTGCGGACTTTCATGGACATGATCCTGAACTTCTTTACTGGCACGGCTTTTTCCAAAGAAAGTCATAAACATAAGACGCCATGAATAGAAAGACGTCATAAGCGCCGCAAGAATACCCATTACAAAGGCATAACCGGCAATCGACGATTCAGAAGCAAATGCCGCTTCAATGATCATATCTTTTGAGAAGTAACCCGAAAGAAACGGAAAGCCCGTTAGAGCAAGAGTACCAATAGTCATCATCCAGAATGTCACCGGAATTTTCTTACGGAGGCCGCCCATGTTACGCATATCCTGTTCATCAGAACTGGCATGGATCACAGAACCCGACCCGAGGAATAACAACGCTTTAAAGAACGCATGCGTAAACAGATGGAATATCGCCGCACCATATGCGCCAATACCAAGTGCGAAAAACATATAACCAAGCTGTGAACAGGTGGAATAAGCAATGACCCGTTTAATATCAAACTGTGACATACCAACCGTAGCCGCAAAAAATGCAGTTGATGCACCAATGATACACACCACTTCCATAGCCACAGGAGCATATTCAAATAACGGCGAACAACGTGCCACCAAAAACACACCCGCCGTCACCATTGTTGCGGCATGGATCAGCGCAGACACGGGGGTCGGGCCTTCCATCGCATCGGGAAGCCAAGTATGAAGCCCAAGCTGAGCCGATTTACCCATGGCACCAATGAATAGCAAAATACAAATGGTCGTCAGTAGGTCGAGTTCCATACCGAGAAAATGAATTGATTTATCGCTATATGATCCCACATCGGCAAACACCACGGCGAAATCGGCACTGCCGAATGTCATAAATATTGCGAAAATACCAAGGGCAAAACCAAAGTCACCAACCCGGTTTACCACAAATGCTTTAATGGCAGCGGCGCAGGCAGATGGTTTTTTATACCAAAAACCAATGAGTAGGTATGACGCAAGGCCAACCCCTTCCCAGCCGAAGAACATTTGAACAAAGTTATCCGATGTCACAAGCATCAACATGGCAAATGTAAACAGTGATAAATAAGACATAAAGCGCGGAATATGTTCATCATGGCTCATATAGCCAACACTATAAATATGAACAAGACATGATACCGTATTAACAACAACCAGCATAACGACAGTCAAACTATCAATTTGCAAAGCCCAGTTCACATTAAAATCACCGGATACAATCCAGCTTAGAACCTGTACATGCACAGAATGATCACCCGGGGCCATTGCCACTTGATAAAAAGCAACCCATGAAAGTACTGCCGACACGACAAGCGCGCCGCAGGTCACGACTTGTGAACCACGATCACCTAGCTGTTTGCCGAATAATCCGGCAATCAGTGCAGCAAGTAAGGGGAGGAAGACAATTGTCTGATACATTTTTTTATTACCCTTTCATCAGATGAATGTCTTCAACCGCGATCGACCCTCGATTACGGAAATAAACCACCAGAATGGCTAATCCGATTGAGGCCTCGGCGGCTGCAACGGTTAATATAAGCATGGTAAAAATCTGCCCGACCATATCACCCATATAGGATGAGAAGGCAACGAGGTTAATATTCACGGCCAGTAAAATCAGTTCCACAGATAGCAGAATGATAATCACATTCTTACGGTTAAGGAATATACCAAAAACGCCTAGCGTGAAAAGCATAGCGGCGACCGTTAGGTAATGTTCAATTCCAATTTCTAACATCTTTTTTTCCCTATATCCCTTGACCTGGTTTAACATCGACCGCTTCAAATGCTTCATGGCGACGACGACGAACCTGTTTACCGATATCCTGTTTTTTAACACCGGTGCGTTTTCTATGAGTAAGAACAATTGCCCCGATCATCGCCACAAGCAAGATCAGACCCGCAAGTTGGAACAGGAATATATAATCCGTATATAAAATACTGCCGATTGCCGCGGTGTTGCTAACTTCGTTAACGGGCGGTGTTGCGGCCGTAATCGTGCTTGCAATGCCGTCCGTCATGCTCCACCCGCCGGCGATTACAGCCATTTCAACGGGCAAAATAAATCCTATCAGTAACCCGACAGGCAAATAATCCTGAACCCCTTTGCGAAGTTCTGTGAAGTTTATATCGAGCATCATCACCACGAATAGGAACATCACCGCAACCGCGCCCACATAAACAATAACCAAAATCATTGCAACAAATTCAGCGCCAAGCAGAACAAAAAGCCCTGCGGCATTAAAAAACGCCAAAATCAGGAACAATACGGAATGGACTGGATTTTTACTAAAAACCACCATTATCGCTGATCCGATAAGGATCGTCGCAAATATATAAAAACAAATTGCTATTATCATTTCATTTTTCCTCTATCGGTACGGCGCATCAAGCTCGATATTAAGCGCGAGCTGACGTTCCCAACGATCACCGTTATCCAAAAGTTTTTCTTTATCATAAAGAAGTTCTTCCCTTGTTTCGGTGGCATATTCAAAATTTGGCCCTTCCACGATGGCTTCTACCGGGCAGGCTTCCTGACAATAACCACAATAAATACATTTGGTCATGTCAATATCGTAACGTGTGGTGCGGCGCGTGCCATCATCACGGATATCCGCTTCGATGGTTATTGCCTGCGCCGGGCATATTGCCTCACACAATTTACAAGCAATGCAACGTTCTTCACCATTTTCATAACGGCGAAGCGCATGCTCGCCTCTAAACCTCGGGCTTAAAGGGCCCTTTTCATGAGGATTGTTTATCGTTACTTTTTTCTTGAAGAAATATTTCAGCGTAAGCGCCATTCCCTTAACAAATTCGGTCAGGAAAATCGTTCGTGCTGCGTGATCTAAAAATGCCATTATTTAATCTCCTAACTCGCAAATTTGCAAAAAAAGACGAGATAACCCGACGTTAAAACAACCCAAATAAGGGACACTGGTAAAAATACTTTCCATCCAAGACGCATCAATTGATCGTAACGATAACGCGGTACAGACGCCTTGATCCATGCAAAACAGAAGAAGAAGAAGAACATTTTACCAAAAAACCAGATAAATCCTGGGATCATATAAAGTGGTTCCCAATCAATGATCGGTAGCCATCCACCAAAGAACAGGATGCTCATCAATCCGCACATCAGGATAATAGTGGCATATTCCCCGAGATAGAATAGAGCCATAGACATGGATGAATATTCAATCTGGAACCCGGCGA
The DNA here is from genome assembly GCA_016763335.1 of Emcibacteraceae bacterium. Taxonomy (GTDB): domain Bacteria; phylum Pseudomonadota; class Alphaproteobacteria; order Sphingomonadales; family Emcibacteraceae; genus Pseudemcibacter. The sequence goes on from JAESUD010000236.1 coordinate 4,703, forward strand.
CGATTTCTTCTTCCGCTTCGGGAAGGTCAAACGGCGTACGGTTTGTTTCCGCAAGCGCCGAGATGAAAAAGATGAAAAACATTGGCATCAACCCCGTAAAGAAAAAGCCGTTAAAGCCAAACATTACGTTCTTCTGAGCAAGGACAATATCTGTCAAGTTAAGTGATCCTACACAAAGCAGCACACTAACAAGCACAAAACCGATTGAAACTTCATAAGATATCATTTGCGCTGCACTACGCATTGCACCAAGGAAGGCATAACGCGAATTTGACGCCCAACCAGCAATGATAATGCCGTAAACAGCCAGTGATGAAACTGCAAAAAGGTAAAGAATACCGACATTTAAGTCCGATACCACAACCCCTTCATCAAACGGAATAACCGCCCAACCAACCAAGCCGAATATCAGGCTAAGGCCCGGTGCGAGAAGGAATAAAAATTTATTGGCTCCTGCCGGAATAATGGTTTCTTTAAGAAAAACTTTAAGACCGTCAGCAAATGATTGCATCAAACCGAACGGGCCCACAACGTTTGGCCCCTTGCGAAGATGAATAGCCGCCCACACTTTACGGTCAACGTAAACAATCATTGCCACTGCGAGCAAAACCGGAAGTGCTACCAATAATACATTGGCAAGCGTACCAAATGTAAGGATCGCCCATTCGGGCATCTGATAGCCAAAGGCCCAGTTCATGAATATGTCAATATACTTACCCATTGGTTCCTGTTGCTCCCTGTGTTTGATTGGCACCATTCATTGCATCGCGACACTCGGCCATGGTCTCGGAAGACCTTGCAATGGGGTTCGTTCCATAAAAATCTAAGATCGCTAATTCAAAACCGTCTTTTGAGATTTTACCAGCGACACCAATATCAGCCCATGCAGCGTTCGGTTTTTGGTCAAGCACGGCAAAATGCGGATATTCACTGCACATGGCATTACGTAAGTTTGCAATATCATCAAACCCAA
>JAESUD010000237.1 GCA_016763335.1 Emcibacteraceae bacterium
ATATAGTTAATATATAGTTAATTGATTCTATTGGATAAATCATTGAGAACTACTATTGCGAAGGATTTATGAACTGTAGTATAATGAATGTTCTAATTGTTTGGCAAAGAGTAGGGCAAAAGATGGTTTTAGCGAGAATATTATGCGCATTATTTGTAACTTGTTTTACATTTATTACCTCCGCAAGTGCATTGGTACTTGACCGTGCGACGGTCGGTGCAGATGATACATTCTCTTATCTTTGCCCAGATGCCTCTCCCTCTGATGCGAATGAAGTCGCTTGTTTTGGTTTAGCTGGCATAGGCACATCAGTTTCCGATATTGATAAACCTGCTTTTTCGTTTATGGAATTGACTGACGATGCGGGTGTATATGCTACTGCGCTTCCCACTGGATATCACAGTTCGCATTTTTTAATTAAAACAGGAAACATTGGCGGGGCGGATAAACAATATTCCTTTATTTTTAAAAATAATGCTGAAACTGGTTATGCGGTGTTCAACCTATCCGTTTTTCAAGCCTTGATAGCTGACAACACAAGTGATGCATATATAGATGGTGCTAACTTTGCTAATATTGGGAAAATCAGTCATATTACGGTATTTACATACGTCACGCCGTTACCTGCTGCTCTCTGGATGTTTCTTACAGCATTTGGAGGGATATTTGGTTTGAAAAAATATTCACGTCGCCGCAAAGCAGTCGTTGCCTGATCCGCATTATCTAAATTTCCCCGTATTCTCTCTAATTTTGTTACTGTTATTTAAAGCTAGAAAACATAAATTACTTAGATAACTTTAATTAAATAATTTCCTCGCGGTTTATGAGGGCCGTTTCATAAAAAATAAATAAAGTAATCGCAGAAGTGGTCGTCACCGAATGCCCAATTTGGGTCGGAAGCAGATACTCGGTTTGGGATAAATAACTCGAAGGAAATGCCTTGTTGGCCGCCGCAACTTGATCTCAGCTTGCAACTATTTTCCCAAAGCGCATTCTAAATTTAATGTCTTTATCGATCTATCGCGACACTAACGGATGCAGCACCCTTTGGGTCGAGGCCAATATAGTGAACGGTCGCTATAGTTCCGCGAAAGACAGGGCGCACTGCGGGATCGAAATATTGATTGGGTTTTAACGGCCTGATCGCACCCATGTTACCAAGAGAGAGAATATCTCCGGCTTTTAGAGGCCTACCTCGTGCCAAGAGGCGGTCGCGCAGGTGTTTTACTCGGTAAAGAGGCTCGTACGCATCCTTGATCATTCCTTCTGCCAGTATTTCACCCTTTTCATTGGTCATTTGAAAGTGAAAATTATTAAGGCGATTGATCCATTCTTCAGACGCTTCTGTAGGGATAAGGTCCCCGATGATAGCGTTTCTAAAATCATAATTAGTTGCGATTGCGCCCACATCTGAGCTACTTTCAGAAGGTTGGAGCAAATCGGGCATTTCAATAAAAGGAAGAAAACCCGATAGCGCAGCGAGCAGTTCCATATCGGTGGTGGCGTTATTGATGGCATCGCTTTTAACCACAGCGGCGAAGTCCGCTTCAATGAAGCTCATGTTGCAGCAATTAATCGAAATATGCGCGCCGCTTTGATGAATGCCTTTCGAAAACATTACAGCAGTTATTGGCCCGGAAAGACCATTGACCGGGCCATTATCATATTCACCCGCAGCGAAAGTTCCTACTTTATAGCCCGCAATTGTGCCTCTTGTTTTTAGCTGTTCTTCGACGAAATAATCTGCAATCTGATAAGCAACCTGCTCCGAAATGTCACTTGCTTCAATCGGGAAAATTGGCTTTGCATCCTTAAAATTAGCCATAAAACTAATGCCGAGTTTTTTCTGATCGTCCTTTTGGGTCAAGTCGTAATTTTGCGCATTCGCTAGCGCAATTCCAACAAAAAAGCAAACAAGCGCAAATACACTTCTCATCATAAAATCCTTAAGTCATTAATTTAATGATGCAAGCTTCATACGGGCATCAGCAAGTGTCGAACGGGTAGAGTTTCCCCCTTCGGCGTTTTCAACAAGCAGTGCGAAATACATTTTTGCGACGTCCATATCACCAAGACCATATGCAGTAATAGCAGCGCCATAAATGCTGTTATAACGTCCCGGCGAGCGTGCCAGCGATAATATATAAGCCGCGTGAGCATCTTCCATACGGCCCAGTTCCAAAAGCATATCACCGTAAAGTTCTTCTGAAGGTAAAATATCGCCGGGGTTTGACGGTGCGTTTTCACTCGTCGCTTCCTGCATTGACGCTTGTTGCATAAGAGTAAGCGCGTCTTCTACTTCATTGCGGGCAAAATGTTGCCATGCGCGTGCGCCCAGAACCTGATTATCGATTTTCATTTTGTAATAATCATAGCCGTTCATTGGCGGCAAAGTTTCGGCCATATTTGCAAGTATTTCAATGTCCGCTGTCGCGTCATCAGGACGGCCAAGACGGGAAAAGCCCATGGCGCGGGCAAAATGAGTGTTGCCGATATCGCGTTTATCCGCATCTATCCACGGGAAATGTGCTGGCATCATCGGAACAAGTGTTATGGCCCGCTCCCAGTCTTTTTGTTCCAATGAATTTCTCGCGGGTATTGCCGTATACGCATAGGCAATGGCGCGCTGACCACTTTTTTCATACTCTTTAACATCCAATTCAAACATTTCTGTTTCAAGCTTTGCTGCCGCGGCGTCATCACCCTTTTGCAAATGCGCAAAAACCAGATAATCCATTGCATGCGGATAATGTGAATTTACGGCGCCGTTATTAATGCAAATTTCCAGTGCCGTGCCCGCAGAAATATTATTCCATTCAATGGCACTATCCCATTTGCCAAGTCTAGTGTAAGTATGGGTCATCATATGAGACGCATGTGGTACTTTTGGTGTTATCTGGCCGTAATGATCTGCCGTTTCAAGGGCACCTTGTGCAAGGGTTGCGGTATCATAAGCATGAATTACATAATGATGCCCGCCGGGATGATTTGGGTTGCTTTTAAGCACATCAAGCGCGATCTGGCCAGCAGCGAGGCGCTCCAGATCATTGCTTGAAATCGCGACTTGAAAAAGCGCATTAAAAGCTTTCGCATCCATATCTTCCGGCATTGCGGTGGATATTTCTTGCCAGACAGCCGACATTTTAACGAAGCCATTTTTCATATTAAGGTCTTTGCTTTCCAAATAAAACGCCTCAGTAGTTTTTAGAAAATTTTGCTCACGTTCGGTGATCCCTTCGATTGACTGCGCTCTTCTGGTTAATTCTAAACCATGCTTATAATCGTCCGCCGACAAGGCGTCGCCCCATAACGGGTGGATCATTGCCATCGCTTGACCCCAATAGGACATTGCGCAGTCTGGATCCGCGTCATCAGCCATTGAAAATACAAACTGAGCTTCCGTGTACATCATATTATGCATCAGCGCGACACCACGTTCAACAAGCGGGCCTGCTTTGGCATTACAGCTTGTCGGAAAATTCACATCGCCAACTGACGTCGTCAGCAAATCAAATTCGGGGCCTTTATTTTCAGCCGTATTTTCAGATGCACTTTCTTGTGAAAAAACGTCAGTTTCACTATTATTGCCACACGAAAAAAGAAACCCTGAGAAGAAAAAAACAGCAATCAACCTCAACTTATTCATATCCATTCACCCATATTTTTTATATATAAAACGCCCGTTAACATATAAAACAATATAGATGTGGATGCCAAGCCATTGCAAGGAAAATCACTGTCCGCGACCTGATCGTCAAATTACCAAGTGAAGTACCCGCTGTTCATCATTCCCTTTATTTCATATTAGAGTAAAGTGTTGCGTTGACCACTTGAGAGCACCGTCGAAAGCAGACATGATGGTTTAGCTTTTATCGTTTGTTAAGCTCGGTCCATCACCACTGGTTTTGAAACGGCTTTGCCGTCCTTGTCAAAAAATGGTGAAGGTTTGTGTTTTCCTTGCAGGCGCCAAATGATTAACTTCCAAAATACCCGGAGGGTTGTAAAGAAAGGAAAACCTTTGTTATAGCGCTCAGCCGGAAGGCCTTCTTTGGCATAGTCGCCCTGCACAAAGGCGCGAATGGGGCCAAGGTTTTGATCTCGTTCTCCCTCATCGTCCATAATGCTATGTATAACGCCTATAAAGGCAAACCCTGCGCCAATAGTGTTGCCTACCGGCGTGTTGCAACAATTGGTGTACCAGCGGTAGAGGCCTTTTTTCTTAAGCCTTACGCAGCGCAGTTGATCGCCGCCTTCGGTAAATTTAATCTGTGAAGGGGTCATTTGAAAAATATCGGTGCCGCCATGCTCATCCAAGACTGTTACGTCTTGTTTAAAATATGTGGCGAAAGCCTGACAATCGTCGCAGTAACACATTGCGCGAATACCATTTTGTGGCGTTACGTTATGTGCAATGCCTCTTACCTGACCGCAATGACATTTTAGGGGAATATCTACCATTATTGTTCTGATCCTAACTCTGATGCTTGCTGTGCGGATTTTTCCAGTTGCGAATTTATGATGTTGGAAAGTTCTTCTGTAGATTTTAGCTTCCCGATCCATTGATCCAGATAGGTTTTAAATTTTTCATCTTTCTGAATAAGGTAGGCTTTTTGCGAGCTGCTAAAGGGAGCGCGTGCGTTTACCGCTTCCAGATCGGGATGGATGCGTTCCTGAACGAGGGTTTCAATGGCATCGGTGACCATAACATCAACTTCACCAGAAACAATTTTGCTGAATATTGTTATATTATCTTCATTTTCAATAAGGGTTGAATTTGGAAAGTTTTCCCTTGCGTAAAGTTCATTTGTCCCGCCGGGATTAAAAATGACGCGCACATGCGGTTGATTAATTTCTGCGATGGTATCAAATTTTTCTGTTTCATTGTCTCTGCTTATTGCGGCCTTGCCACCTTTATGCATAGGAAGCGAAAACATGGCGATGCTTTGCCGCTCTGGCGTAATGGTGATGCCGCTCATCCCTATATCAAATTTGTCTGCCATAAGATCATCCATCGAAGTTGGCCAAGTCGTTTTAACAAATTCTATTTCGACGTTAAGCGATAAGGCTAACCCCTTGGCCAGTTCAATGTC
>JAESUD010000023.1 GCA_016763335.1 Emcibacteraceae bacterium
GACAAGAAGGTATGCCTGATTGGTTATAGGATGATCAATATTATGTCCAGCATCAATGATGCCACCATAAATTCTGGCGTCCTGATGAATATGAAGGATGTTTTTATCCTGATCTTCATCAAAGCCGGAAACAAGCAACGGTAAATTTTTATCAATCTTCTTTTTGGGGAAAATTATACTATCCCATTTTGGCACCACATTTTTTTCACGCGGATAAATCCAAATTTGAAAAAGAGTACTGTCTTCGCTCTCCAAATTAAATTCAGAATGATAAATGCCGGTTCCTGCGCTCATAACTTGAACATCGCCTGCTTCGGTACGGCCTACATTTCCTCTGGAATCGCGGTGAGTAATGGCGCCGCTGCGAACATATGTAATAATTTCCATATCTTCGTGGGGGTGGGTATCAAAACCCGCACCCGCTTTAATAATGTCGTCATTAATCACTCTGAGGGCGCCAAAGTTCATGCGCTTTGGGTTTTGATATTCAGAAAAACTGAAATGATGTCTTGCGTCTAACCAGCCAAGGTCATTATGGCCAAGGTCTTTATAGCGGTAATGAGTAATCATGATTTTTCCTTTCTATGCTTTTAAGGCTGCTGGAATAAGGGCATCAAACAATGGTAATTTACGAATGGCGAAGGGACCGTTGCCCCCAATGGCGACAATAATTGCCAGGACTACGAGTATGGCGGGGAATTCCCAGCCGCCGCCCTGATTGCTAAACACCCATCCATTTGCTGCATGAACGCTAAGGGCGCCCAATAAAATGGGAAGGGATAAAAGAGCCGCTAATCTTGAATAAAGGCCAAGGATTAAGGCTGTGCCGCCAGCGAGTTCACCAAATATAGTCATATAGGCGGCAAAGGCGGGCATTCCGACGCTTTCAAAATAACCAACGGTTCCGGCGACTGTAAAAACGAGGGCTTTGAGTAATCCGTGGCTAAGTAAAATTGTTCCTAGTGCCATACGGGCCATTAGTGCGCCGTAGTTAGGATTTGATTTTTGTAACATAATATTTTTTCCTGATAATTAAAAATTTGTCTGTTTGAATTTGTGATTTAACTTTACTTTCGATCGTTTAGTTTGATAATATGCTTATAATGAATTTAATTAATTCCATTTGATTGATAGTTATGGATCATTTATCGCGTATCGGCATTTTTATTGCTGTTGTCAAAAACCAGAGTTTCGCGAGAGCTGCCCGTGAGCTTGGCATTACAAGTTCCGCTGTCTCCAAGCAGGTTCAAAATCTAGAACATGAATTGCAGGTAAAGCTGCTTAACCGAACCACCCGTAAAGTTGCCCCAACGGAAGAAGGGGCAATATTCTTTGAACGTGCCACGCGCGCATTAGAAGATTTGCAGGAAGCAAGAGAACAGGTTCATGAACTTAAATCCAACCCGAAAGGGGCTTTAAAAGTCAGTATTCCGCATAGCTTGGGTATTAATTATCTCGCTAAGGGGATCGCGGCTTTTGCAAAAAAATATCCGGATATTCATCTGGATTTAAACTTTGATGACCGCATTGTCGATATGGTCAGTGAAGGATTTGATCTCGTGGTCAGGATTAGTGACTTACAGGATAGTTCGTTGATTTCAAGGCGGCTTGCATCCTGTCCTATTACCATATGCGCCAGCCCGGAATATTTAAAAACACATGGCGACTTGAAAACCCCGGAAGATTTAGCCAAGCATAATGTGCTTGCCTATACGAGGAATACTGGCTTGCATGAATGGCGCTATAAAACGCCGGAGGGTAAGAACGGTCAAGTCAGTTTAAAGGGAACTTTTAAAAGTGATACCGGACAAATGATGTGCGAAGCTGCTTTTCAGGGGATAGGTATCGCAATATTACCAATTTTTTATGTAGCAGATCATTTGAAATCGGGAGCCTTAATAAAAATACTGCCTGATTATAAGACCTGGCCTGACCGTAATATTCATGCAGTGTTTATGCCTAACCGTTATCTATCTACACGCCTGCGATTATTCGTGGATCATCTTGCGACCATCTGTAAAACATTGCCGTGGTAGGGGAAGAGCATTTTATTCGCCTGGTTTATAAATATAATTTACGTCTCATTACCGACAAGTTTTATGCTTAACTTAGATTAACTCTATATCGTAACCGGTTGTTTACTTAGATTGGTTAAAATTAGAATATTCGAATTATCTAAGGTTCTCAATATGGCCGATATTAAAAGGCTTCATAAAATTATTCATGAAATGGGCAGTGATCCAGATGTTTCCATGCATGAACTGGTGCGTGAGGTTCTAAAGCAGGATCATAGTTTTAAAGATTATTACCTTGAAAATATCTCCAAACCTGTTTCTGAAGACGAAAAAGAATTAAGCGCCTATGATTCTCCTGCTCAAGAAAGTATCGAGCAAGTCCAAGCCAGATTAAATCATTTTTTGAAAGAAGACGAGGCACGGGCAAAAAATAAGGTTCATGATAAAGCGGCCACAACACTTGAGACCATTGAACAACTTAGAAGCAAAGCGAAAAATGGTTGGACCGAGGCCGTTACCCCTGATGCATCAATAAAAAAATCTGACAAATAGTATTATTCTTTTCTCTTGAACTCTACCTTAATTCAATTAGGGTAGATGACATCAAAAAAAAGAGGGAATGTTAATGGAAAGTTATGGATTTTTATCCTTGCTACCGCCGGTTTTGAGTATTTTTCTATCGATTTATACACGCAATGTTATTCTTTCACTAACGGCTGGTGCCTTAAGCGGTACGCTTATTTTAAGCTCTTTTAATCCGTTTTTTGCCACTGTAAGTTTGATGCGGGATCATATTTTTATTCAGGTCGCAAACCCTTCTAATTCACAAGTAATCATGATCACGCTCATTATAGGTGGGTTTGTCAAACTGCTTGAGGAAAGCGGTGGGGCAAGGGCTTTTTCTTCGTCGATTGTAAAACTTGTTTCAAGCCGGAAAAAAGGTCAATTGGCTACATGGGTTTCCGGGATCAGTATATTTTTTAGTGATGCGGCAAACTCTCTGATTGTTGGGCCATTATTTCGCCCGGTATTTAATGAACTTAAAATTTGCCGGGAAAAACTGGCATATATCATCGATACAACGGCGTCTCCTGTGGTGATCTTGATCCCGGTGGCAAGCTGGGGTGTTTATATCATGAGCCTCATTGAAAATTCTTATGCCGACATGGGTGTGCCCGGTGATGCTTTTGCAGTGCTTATCGATGTTTGGCCTTATCAGTTTTATGCTTTTTTAGCTTTACTTGCAGTGCCAATGATTATTTCGACAGGTAAAGATTTTGGCCCTATGGCGAGGGCACAAAAACGTTATTTAAGTAAAGAGGCCGTGTCAAATGAAGGTGCAACCGAAAAGCAAGATACCCCAAAATTAATTGTCGTGATTTTACCATTTGCCGTCATGATGGTGACTTTAGCGTCAGTGCTTGGTTATTACGCGGTAACCGAAGGGATCAAAAGTGTTCATGTAAACGCTGGGCTTTGCTTGTCGTATGTTTTTGCGTCAATGGGATGTGCTTATGTGATGAAACGGTATCAAAACACATCTTATAATGTTTCAATGGAAATATTTTTTGACGGGATGGGAAAGTTAATTTCTGTCGGGGCAATTCTTGCACTTGCCTGGGCGTTAAGTTCTATCTGCCGTGAACTTGGAACCGGGCCTTATCTGGCAACTCTGGTTGGGGAAAGCCTTGATCCAAAGTTCTTTCCTATCGCTGTATTTTTCTTCGGCGCGATGATGTCATTCGCCACCGGATCGTCATTTGGGACATTTGCCATATTGATGGCGACAACATTACCTGTCGCTAATATTTTAGGGGCAGATTTAGTACTGACCATCGCTGCGATTCTAAGTGGCGGGTTATTTGGCGACCATACATCGCCCATATCCGACACCACCGTTCTGGCCAGCATGGGGGCCGATTGCCCGCATATTGATCATGTATCGACACAGTTCCCTTATGCGTTGCTCACCGGAGTGATGACAGTATTTGCCTTTATTTTGCTGGCGATTTACCAATCTCCCTATGTGATATTTGTGATGATTGTTGTTCAATATATAACGATCAAAATAATCATGCAGCGTTACGGAACATAAAATACTGCTTTGAAAAATCGGGTGCTTCCACTAGGATTATTAAAAATAAATAAAAGGGAAGTTTCATGGAAGGTTACGGATTTTTATCAATTCTGCCACCAGCACTTAGTATTGCACTCGCGATCTATACGCGTAATATCATTTTTTCATTGGCCATGGGGTCTTATTGCGGCGCATTTATTCTTGCGGGTTTTAACCCGTTTATGGCTTTTGCCGAACTTCTTGAAAAGCATGCTTTCATTCAGGTTTCTGCCGGATCAAATACCCAGGTTTTAGTTGTAATGCTGACCATCGGCGGGTTCATTCATCTATTGGATAAATCTGGTGGATCGCGGGCCTTTGCATCGGTTATGGTAAAATTTATCGGCGACCCGGTTCGGGCGCAGTTGGCGGCTTGGACAACGGGTTTAAGTGTGTTTTTTACCGATAGCGGTAATGCACTGATTGTTGGGCCGCTCTTTAAGCCGGTATTCAGTGAA
>JAESUD010000238.1 GCA_016763335.1 Emcibacteraceae bacterium
GGAAATTTTCTTCACCTGGATGACCAATTGGCCATTTACACATACTTTCCGTAAGATCAAGAATAGAAATACTACCGCTAACAGGATTCGCTTTCGCCGCTTCTTTTTTCGGCGCAGCTTTTTTCTTCGCAGCCGCAGCAGCACGTTTTGCAGGATCGGACTTTACCGGTGAAGGCCGTGATGCCAGCCCCATACGATGCGCCTTACCGATAACAGCGTTACGAGTTACATCTTCGGCTAGTTCTTTGGCTATTTGGCTTGCGCTTAAACCTTTATCCCATAATTCACGAAGCTTTTCTACGCGATCATCTGTCCAAGCCATACTTAAGTCCTCATTAAAATTTTCAATACACAGGCAGTATATATCATATTTACTAATTATTGCCATGTAATTTTCTTGGATATTTAATATTCTCTCACGAAAACGTCAAGTTCAGATTGCCTGATATGTATATTTTATTCTATAAGCAGTTAATTCATACTTATCAAAACAAAGGTCTACACAATGTCAGCAGACGAAAACCCCATCAATGAATTTGGCACAAAAAGAATTGGTTCCTTTAATTGGTTGGGTTTCCAGACACTTTATGCAAAAGAAGTGCGGCGCTACTGCAAAGTATTTGGCCAGACCGTCGGGGCACCTGTGGTCACAACCTTAATGTTTATGATGATTTTTACATTGGCTCTCGGCGGCAGTGACCGTTACATGGGCGATGTGCCATATGCGGTCTTCCTCGCTCCGGGACTGATCATTATGTCTATATTACAAAACAGCTTTGCCAACACATCATCATCAATCATTGGCTCCAAAATGCAGGGAAACATTGTTGATATACTGCTGGCACCACTCGGGGCAAAGGAAATTACCCTAGGCTATGCCCTTGGCGGCATAACCCGCGGGCTGATGGTTGGTATGTTTGTGCTTATCGCTATGAGCATAATGACAGACATGACGATCAACCATATTTGGGCAATATTTTATTTCAGCATCTCCGGTGCAACAATGCTTTCACTTCTTGGTATTATGACAGGCATCTGGGGACAAAGGTTTGATCAGACATCAGCCGTAAGCAATTTTGTTATTATGCCTCTTTCATTTTTATCAGGTACTTTTTACTCCATTGAACGTCTGAGCGGCATTTGGTACACAATCAGCCAATTCAACCCTTTCTTTTACCTGATTGACGGCTTTCGTTACGGCTTTACCGGCCAGTCCGAAGCAGACCCAATGATCGGCGTTGTTTGTTTGCTGACCATAAATATCGGTCTAGTGTTAGCCTGTTATAAGATGTTTAAAAGCGGCTATAAATTAAGAGCCTAAGGCATTTACACATTTTTTACTTGAAACTTTGACCATTAAGGACAATATTCGCCCCTTTCCGAGTAATTTTGAAGAGTATAAGATGAAGAACAGCCAAGATAATAATAGTGAGGAAAGTATGATTTCCCCTATCCTGCCGACATATGCACGCATGGATGTGGCTTTTGTCCGTGGTGTGGGCGCACGCCTATATGATGCTGAAGATAATGAATATTTAGATTTCGGTAGTGGTATCGCCGTTAATTGCCTAGGTCATTGTCACCCAAACCTTGTTAAGGCAATATCTGAGCAAGCAACAAAACTATGGCATACATCAAATATATATCAAATTCCCGGTCAGGAAAAATTGGCAAAACGTCTCTGTAATTCAACATTTGCTGATAGCATGTTTTTTACTAATTCAGGCGCGGAAGCCGTTGAATGTGCCATAAAAATGACCCGACGTTATCATGATGCAAATGGTCATCCTGAAAAATATCGTATCATTACATTCGAAGGCAGTTTTCACGGTAGAACCTTGGCAACAATCGCCGCCGGTGGTTCAGAAAAACTCACCAAAGGGTTTGGGCCCGTTGTTGATGGATTTGATGTTTTACGCTTTTTCCGTGACATGAGAAAAGTTGAAGAAAAAATCACCCGCGAGGCTGCGGCAATTATGATTGAGCCAATTCAAGGCGGAGGCGGCATTCGCCCAGTGTCAGCGGAAAATCTACAAATTTTACGCGACCTCGCCGATAAACACGGCCTTTTGCTTATTTATGATGAAATCCAATGCGGTGTTGGCCGTACTGGCAAGCTTTTTTGTCATGAACATTCTGGGGTAACCCCGGACATTATGCCAATCGCTAAAGGGATCGGTGGCGGCTTTCCGCTCGGGGCATGCCTGGCAATAGAAAAAGTAGCCCAACATATGACCGTCGGCACCCACGGTTCAACATATGGCGGTAACCCACTGGCAATGGCCATGGGTAATGCCGTGCTTGATACATTTGACGAAGAAAGTATTATTGAAAACGTTCAGAAAATGTCTGATAAAATGCGCATTGAGTTTATGAAGTTGCGCAAAAAATACCCTGAAATAATTGAAATGGTAAGGGGACTCGGCTTGATGATGGGGCTTAAGCTACATGTTGAGCCTAGGGATTTTATTGTTCAAGCATTTAAAAACAAAATGTTGATCGTTGCTGCTGGAGAAAACACAGTCCGAATTTTACCGCCGCTTAACATTACAACGGCAGACATAGATGATGCCATCAAACTACTTGATAAAACTTGTTCAGATTTACTTAAAAAAATGTAATCCCATTTGGTGATAAAAATGACAAATTACAAATTAAAAAAAGACCATAGACATTTCATTGATATTTCATCGCTTTCAAAAAAAGCCGCGCGAGAAATTATTGAAACGGCAAAAGCTTTAAAAAAAATAGCTAAGGAACAAAACCATAGCAATGGCTTTGTCCATCCTGATGCACCATTAAAAAACCAAGCATTAGCGATGATCTTTGAAAAACCAAGCACACGGACACGGGTTTCATTTGAAATTGCCATGCATCAGCTTGGCGGTAAAGCTGTGGTCCTTCAAAACCATGATATGCAGCTCGGTCGCGGTGAAAGTGTATCAGATACGGCTAAGGTTCTGTCTGGTTTTGTTGATGCAATTATGTTGCGCGCCGATAGCCATGAAACATTACTTGAAATGGCTGAAAAATCATCGGTCCCTATAATAAACGCCTTAACTGATTTTTCTCATCCCTGTCAAATTATGGCTGACATTCTGACATTTGAGGAACATTCTGGTCTTATTACAGGCAAAAAAATCGCATGGTCGGGCGACGGTAATAACGTTGCCGTATCTTGGATACACGCCGCGGTACAGTTTGACTGTGAACTCGTCCTTGCCTGCCCCAAGGGTTACGCACCACTTGAACAGGTTATCGGCTGGGCTAAAAATAATGGTGGCAATATCACGTTAACTGAAAGTCCCGCTGAAGCAGTAAAAGATGCCGACTGTGTAATTACAGATACTTTTATATCCATGGGTGATGAAAATGCCGATCAAAGATTAAAAGATTTATCACCTTATCAAGTTAATTCAGAACTAATGTCCGGTGCCAAGTCATCAGCGCTGTTTATGCACTGCCTTCCGGCCCACCGCGGCGAAGAGGTTTCCGCCAAAGTTATTGACGGACCGCAATCAGTCATCTGGGACGAAGCAGAAAACCGCCTGCATATTCAAAAAGCCATTCTTATGTGGTGCTTTGGGAAATAAAATGTCCAATAAAACTCTCCCATTACTTGAAGATCAATGTCTACCTTTTCAAATTGAAGGTCAGGATATCAAAGGACGCATCGTGCGACTTGGTCCCTCCGTTGATGAAATTTTAAAAAACCATAATTATCCAGATCATGTCAGCAAGCTAATGGGCGAAACTCTCGCCTTTACGGCTCTGATCGGATCATTGATGAAATATGAAGGCATTCTTACCACGCAATTAAAGAGCGATGGCCCGTTCCGTGTTCTAGTCAGCGACTTTCACAAATCAGATGAAAATTCGGTCGGCGACATTCGGGGCTACGCGTCATTTCAAGACGGCATGGAAAAGAATGACAAACTGAACGAGTTATTTGGCGAAAATAGTTACATGGCAATAACCATTGATCAGGGGAAATTCATGGAACGCTATCAAGGTATTGTTAGTCTTGACGGTGAGAACCTGACCAAAGCCGCTGAAGAATATTTCAAGAGCTCAGAACAGCTACCAACCAAAGTCATGCTCGCCTGTGATAAGGACGAGAGCGGAAAATGGCAGGCCGGAGCAATTATGATCCAGCATTATGCCCGCACCGCCGAAGATGAACAAAACCGCGATGAAACTGAAACCAAAGACCATTGGAACACGGCCTCCATTTTTCTCGCCAGTCTTAAAACTTCTGAACTTCTCGACCCGACACTTTCATTGCAGGACTTGTTGATGCGCCTTTACCATGAAAGCGGCGTGCGTATTTTTGATCATACTGAAATCGTAGCCGGTTGCCGTTGTTCATCAGATAAAATAAGAACGGCCCTTTCAAGTCTTGATCTCGACGATTTAAAGGATACAGCCGATAACGGCACCATCACCGTCACATGTGATTTTTGCACCAAAGATCACAAATTTGATCTGGCAAAATTACTACATTAATAACCCCCAGTCAGCCTTTCTTTGACCTGCGTCAAGGTATCAGTGCCTATTTCCAATAGATTATCCACTAGCAAGGGGGTAATTTATATTGATAGAGGACATTTCTATGAACCTTGCAGAGAGCTTGCTCCATGCGTTAAAAAACCATGGTGCGAAAGAAATTTTTGGTATTCCCGGCGATTTTATTTTACCCTTCTTTAAAGTAATAGAAGAGAGTAAAATTCTTCCGTTATATACGCTTAGCCATGAGCCCGGCGTTTGTTTTGCCGCCGATGCGGCTGGGCGCGAAAATTCATCACTTGGCGTTGTCGCCGTAACATATGGTGCCGGTGCTTTTAACCTGCTTAATGCCGCAACCGGGGCCTACGCCGAGAAAAGTCCGTTAGTTATTATTTCCGGTGGGCCGGGTTATAAAGAAAGCAAACAAGGTGTTCTGCTTCATCATCAGGCAAAAACACTTGATTCCCAACTTAAAATATTCAGCGAGATCACCTGTGATCAGACTGTGCTTAATAACCCAAGAACTGCCGCCAAAGACATTGCCCGGGTGCTCCGGTCCTGTAAGGAAAATTCGCGTCCAGTCTATATCGAAATCCCCCGCGACCTTACATTTAACGAGTGTGACGAAGTGATAAATGCTGCTCCCTCACCTATAAATCCCGACGCCGTGACCGCCTGCGCTAACGAGATATTCGCAAGATTAGAAAAAGCCGAAAACCCGTTCGTTATGGCTGGCGTGGAAATTCGCCGTTATAATCTGGAAACAAAACTATCCTTGCTCGCCCGTAAACTCGGCATTCCGGTTGCCACAACATTTATGGGGCGTGGGTTACTAGTCGAGGATGAAGACCCGCTTATCGGAACATATATGGGTCTTGCAGGGTACCCGAGAGTGACTGACGCGGTTGAGCAATCAGATGCGCTTTTATTGCTGGGGGTTATATTCTCCGATACAAATTTCGGCGTTTCCCAATCACGGATTAATATGAGCCGAACCATCGTGGCCGCGGACCGAAACGTGCAAGTTGGATATCATAATTACTCAGAAATTCCACTGGAAAACCTGATTGATGCTTTGCTTAAAAAAGCAGACAAAATCGCCGCGCCAGAGGTTAAAAAACCTTGCAACCCCGCGGGAGGGCTTATTGCCGATGATAATAAAATTGAACCGCATGACATTGCTAAAGCTGTTAATGATCTGTTCGATAAGCACGGTAAAATGAAAATTGCCAGCGATGTCGGGGATTGCCTATTTACCACACTTAGTATTCAACCAACATCACTGACCGGTCCCGCTTATTATGCTGGCATGGGTTTTGGCGTCCCTGCCGGAATAGGCATTCAGGCAACCAGTGGCAAGCGGCCGCTTATTCTGGTTGGTGATGGTGCCTTTCAAATGACCGGCTGGGAGCTTGGCAACTGCCGTCGCTACGGCTGGGACCCGCTGGTGATTGTGTTTAATAACTGTAGCTGGGAAATGCTGAGAACTTTTCAGCCGGGCACAAGTTTTAATGATCTTGATGACTGGAAGTTTGCTGAACTGGCCAATATACTGGGCGGCAACGGCTACCGCGTCACCACAAGGGCCGAACTTAAAACCGCACTTGATAAAGCTTACAGCACACGCGGGAAATTCCAGCTCGTAGAGGTTATGATGGACCGTGAGGCCATATCGCCAACTTTAAAGCGTTTCACCGATGCCATTAAAGCAGCCAAAATGAACTAAACCATCCATGTACAAACCAGCCTTTTGATCAACGTTGTGACCAAAAGGCTGGGTATTAAAGAAAATTATTCACCAGAGGCTTTTTTGCGAAGTTTATCAAGAATGATCGTAATTTCCGATGACAACACGGCGGACTGCTGCGAAATATTATTAGCAGCATCTTGAATTTCCACAGTTGCGTTACTCGTAGCTTCAGATATTTCTTGAATTTTCACAATATTATTTGATGTTTCGATTGTATTCATAGACGCACTTTGCGCACTTCTTGAAATTTCGCCGGTGGCCGCATTCTGTTCTGAAATTGATGCTGAAATAACAACTGTGCTTTCATTGCTTTGATTAATCAATTTTGTAATCTCTTCAATAGAGGACACGGATTGTTTCACGGCCTCTTGCATTGAAGATATTTGAACCGCGATATCTTCCGTAGCACTTGCCGATTGCGTGGCAAGATTTTTCACTTCTGATGCGACAACTGCGAAACCTTTACCCGCTTCGCCTGCCCTTGCGGCTTCAATAGTAGCATTAAGCGCTAGAAGGTTGGTTTGTTCTGAAATATCAGATATTAATCCGAGTACATCAGAAATTTTTGCGGCTTGATCCGATAAAACCCGAATTGTTTCACCTGTTTTTGTTGCAAATTCAACGGCGTTAGAAGACATGGTCTTTGTTGTATCAACCTGCCTTGTAATTTCTTGAATTGAAGATGAAAGTTCCTCAACAGAAGAGGCAACGGATTGAATATCGCCGGAACTCACATTTGCAGAGTTTGCAGCTACGTCCGAATGATCTTTTTCGGATTTAGAAAGAACGGAAAGTTTATTGGCACTATCATCAAGGTTTGATGAATGGATAACCAGATTTTCAGAAACACTTTTAATGGCACTCTCTAGGTCATCAGCCAATCCGTTTAAATCCTGTCGGCGTTGTCCTTCCGTTTCTTCACGAAATTTATCTTGTTCTGAAATCAAGTTTTCAGTTTCTTTTTGTGACACTTCAAGCTGTATTAAGGCGGCACTGGCTTTTTCACCTTCCTGTTTCATTAAAACAGTTGCTTCCTGTGCTTTATCAGTATCAGATTTACTTTTGACGAGGGCATTTCTCGATAATGTAAAGGCGGACTCAAGTTCCGTAGCAAGGATATATAAAAACCCTGTTTCAATAACAACAACTACCGCATGGAATATAACCCTCATTAAATCACCACCATCCGGGAAAATGGCGCTGGGCAATAGGAAGTTCAATACCAGATGATGCACTGCAATTGTTGCAGCAGAAATTAGAATAGCATTTTTATCACAAAAAATTGCCGTTAACGCCAGAACAGCAAATAAACTCATATGAATATCAATTTGCCAAGCATGCCCCGTAAAAAGATATAACCAAAAGCCAATGAGTGCGGGCATTGTCACCGCAGTTAAATAAATATAAGATTTTTCCCCGGCACTTTTTTTCCACTGAAATGTCGCACCGAGTGCGATCATTAAACATGCCCCAATAACGGAAAGCATATTTGCACTTTCCAAAACTACACCCGTTAAGGCGATAACAATAAAAATCCCCCAAATTGCTGACAATATATACTTTGATGCTTTTAATTGTAGAATTTGAATTTCACTCATTTTTTCGTCCTGTAAATTTTCTTAAAATCTCTATTTCATTCTGAGTAGTTAAAACAACCGCCCGACCATAGGCCGTTCATGACAATTAAAGCGCCATTTTTGTATAGGTTATCGATAACTATTTCAGGGTTTTGATCGACTGTTGTAAAAAGAATAATATTCTCAAACATGCCTTCTCCTGTTGCGTAAGCACCAGAATTAATGGTTTTGGCAAAACTTTCGTCTGACATCATTCCAAAAGGATAGATAACAGCAAGTTTTCCATTTCCGGTAGGCGCAAAATTGAGAATAACCAAAAACATAAAGGATGATACAAAGCAGATTGCTGCAGGTGCCCAATCTTTAAATTTGGTTTTTAATATTGCGATGTTTGATATTTTCAACACCTGACAGTCATTTCTTAATTAAAATTACCCATCTTAAGAATAAACCGAAAATGTAAATAATTAGTAAATGATCAACCAAATATTAAATTTTTCATACCTTTAACCGGGTCAAGTAACTCTTTAAAGCATTGGCCGTATGATAAGCATGACCGCCGGTCTGGTTTGAATATTCAGTGTTGGTGATTTCCTCGTCTCCGTCCTTACCGATAACCGTTACCATATCGCCAATTTCTATGCCTTCTGATCCTGTCACATCAATAATGGTGTGATTAGCGGTAATCAGGCCGATCATGGGATATTTTTTGCCTTTGATAATCACGCTTACATTATCAACCGAATTAAGCGAGAAACCATCAGAATAACCAAGCGGCAATGTAACGATGCGCATAGATTTTTCAATTTTATAGGCTTGGTGATAACCAATTGCATCACCAATATCCATGTCTTTAATATATATCACTCTGGTTTTAACACCGAGGACAGGTTTAATATCCATATTTGCAAACGGTTCAAGCCCCACAAGCGAACTTCCCGGACGGACCATATCAAGAAAAGAGCCAGGATCATGGTCAACTTCTGCGCTTGAAGCCGCATGACGAATACCAAGGTCAATTCCCTTGGCTTTGGCATTATCATATACTGCATTAAGTCTTTCAATCTGCAGCGGATTATAATCAGCGTCTTCGGTCATGGCGGTGAGCACGCCTTCAATTTCAATATGTGAAAGGGCAGCAACTTTTTCGACAAATGCATCAGCAAGTTTATAAGGCACCCCAACCCGACCAAGGCCGGTATCAAGTTTAATATGTACCTTTGCTTTACGGTTAAGCTTCTTCGCTTCTTCATTAAGGATTTCAACTGCGTCTGAAAACACAGACTGGCTTATATTATGGGTGATTGCCGTTCTGGCGTCACGGGCGGAAAATGGCCCAAGGTTTAAAATCATTCCTTTTACTTTGTTATGACGCAGCAATTCCCCTTCATCCATTTTAACAACGGCAAAATGCTCTATACCCTGCGTTGCCATTGAGGTGGCGATTTCAATAAGACCATGACCGTAAGCATTGCATTTAATCACCGCCATTATCGGGCGGCCATCAATTTTTTTTCTTACTTCGCTAATATTATGGTTCAGGTTATCAATATTAAGCTCAACCCATGTGTCAAACTGCTCTTCCACTGTTTGTGGTGGCGGACCGGCGATTTCGGCTTGCTGAGCGCGAGCCATTGTGGCTACGCCTCCCGTTAGAACAACACCAGCAGACACCGTACTGGCCAATTTCATGAAATCCCGTCTATTACTTTTCAACATTTGTTTTCCCTATATAATTTTAAAAAATACTATCATAGAATTAACGCAGGTCAATCAGGGATATAAACCAAACTTAATTCAGTCAAGTTACCTTTTCATCTTTTGCTTCAATCTCTTCCATTACAAAATCCATTACGCTATCAAAGTCGTTTGGTAATGCCTCTGGCTCATGTTGACGGGCTGTTTCTTTTAATAATTTAAATTGCCTGAAATAATCACGACATTTAGAACACATCATCAGATGGCTATAAAACCGCAACCGCGTCATGAAGCTCGCTTCATGATCTATTATCTCTGATATTTTGGTCGCTACGACACTACATTTGATGTACACGGTTTATAACTCCTTAGCCAGTTCGTAACCAATCGCCGCTTTTAGGGCAGTTCGGGCACGGTGTATTCTAATACGTAAATTACCTGCGCTAATCTCAAGCGCAGCACATATTTCTTGTTTTTCCAGACATTCAATTTCTTTTAACAGTAATACCTCCCGGTGCGCATGAGGAAGGTTATTTATTTCTTTATGAACCAGACTTAATAATCTTTTCTTATCCAGCTCTTTCGCTGCGCGACCATCCCATTCAAAACAATCATCATTCCAATCACCAGCAGCATTGAAAAAATCTTTCTCCGGGTCTTCACCAACATCAACAAAGCGTTTCTGACGACGAATTTCATCAATAGCTCTATTTCTTACCGCACGGTATAACCAGCTTTTAAGACTGCATCTGCCATCAAACCGATCAATAGTCCGGTAAATATTGACGAGTGCGTCCTGCACGACTTCCTCAGCCGTTGATTTATCCCCCAACATCCGCGTAGCATAACCAAGAAGCCCGGGGCCAAAAAATGCCAGGGTTTCTCTCCATACTTGCGCGGACCCCGCCTTTAGGGCTTTAATCCGGCTTGCATCCGCTTCTGATATTTCAAGATGACTATTATCGTCCTGCATATAGATTTTTCCAATTTCCCCTACACCATTTCATTTAACAATACAGTTTTCTTAAATGAATAATAACAATATTATTTTGCAACAGCGGCAGAGGTTAAACCTGATGGAAAGATATCAGGAGAACGAAGGAAAATGAACGCCTCTACCGCTGTCACAAAAGCTGCGGGTAATATAATGACGTGGCAAAAAACAAATTGTTACAAAAAAATATTATTTTAATAAAAACCCTTAATTATCAAATACTTATAAAAAAATTGTAACAGTTTCCATTTTCCACCGTCATTGATGTAACCGCCCGATTGGTGCGGCGTTTTGGTCTCATTTAACCAAAATTCATAAACTCTATTAAAGGAAATTAAAATGCAAAAGAAAACTCTCGCCGCACCGGCACTCTTCATTGGTTCTGCAATGGCGTTGGCTATTACTGTTGCCACTCTATCTGTATCTGTACCTGCAACTGCGCAAGAAGCAAAAGCTGAAAAATGTTACGGCGTTGCTGCCGCAGGAAAAAATGATTGTAAAACAGCAACCTCATCTTGCGCAGGTACATCAAAGTTTGACCGTCAGCCTGACGCCTTTTTAATGGTGCCTGCTGGAACTTGCGGTAAACTTGCCGGCGGTACAGTTAAGTAACTCATTACATCCAATTAAATCACACAATCCAAAGGTAGGTCGATGAAACAACATGTTCCCCCATTTGTTTCCGACTTTACTCCGATCCCGGCAATTGCCGGGGTCGGTTTAAAGCCCGAACATTATAATGAAATTCTTGAATTAAAACCCAAACCATTATGGTTTGAAGTTCATACAGAAAATTATATGTCGGATGGTGGCCCCCATCTTCGGTTTTTAGAAAGAATCCGTAGCGACTATCCTCTTTCTTTTCATGGGGTTAGTCTTTCAATAGGTTCAGACCAACCATTAAATTATGATATTCTGAACCGCACTAAAAAACTAATTGACCGCTATCAACCGGCATTAGTTTCAGAACATCTTTCATGGAGTGTTGTTGGTAATACATATTTTAATGATTTATTGCCGCTACCTTATACCGAAGAAACCTTGAATTTGGTCATAAATCACGTCAATGAAACACAAGATTTCTTAAATTGCCAAATTCTTATAGAAAATCCTTCTACATATTTACAATTTGTTGACAGTGTAATTCCCGAATATCAATTTTTAACTGAAGTGGCAAGCCGGACAGGGTGCGGGCTTTTAATTGATGTGAATAATCTTTATGTGAATGCGAGAAATCACCATATAGACGCCAATGAATGGTTATCGAATATTCCACCACAAGCCGTTCAGGAAATTCATTTAGCAGGTCATCATATTAATATAATCGATGACCAGGAAATTCTTATTGACGATCATGGCTCAAAAGTGGCCGACGAAGTCTGGAAAATTTATGAGCGGGCATTGCAATTATTTGGCCCCATGCCAAGCCTTATAGAATGGGACACAGAAGTCCCTGCTTTTAATATTTTAAAATCAGAAGCGGACATCGCCAATAATTATTTGGTGAATTCAGCATTAAGAAAGGCCGTAAATGCCTAACCTTTCCCACCTTCAATCTAGTATCTATAATGCACATTTCAATGATGAAATGATTGAGGCAAGCCGTTTAATCATTCCGTTCGGATTGACGGGGGAGCAAAGATTAAATATATATCGTAATAATACTTTCATTACTTTAATCGACGCGCTTTCGACAACTTTCCCCGTGATAAAAAAACTGGTAGGTGAAGATTTCTTTAATTATACAGCCGGGGAGTTTATAAAAATATCCCCACCACGTCAGGGGCCTCTTTTTGAATTTGGAGATAAGTTTGCGGATTTTATTGAAGATTTTGCCGCCGCATCTTCTCTGCCATATCTTTGCCATGTAGCACGATTGGAATGGGCCCTTAATATTGCTTATCACGCTATGGACGCAACAGCTTTAAAGACGCGGGATTTAATGAAAATTTCTGAAAATGATTTGGCGAAAATATGTTTTAAGTTTCACCCTAGCTATCAAATTATCAGTTCAGAATTTCCCATTGATAAAATATGGTTCGCCAATCAGCCGGACGCCGTCATGGATGAAATTGATTTAAATAATAGGGCTGATGTGCTTATCATTCGCGCGCAAGATAATGTTAATATTCACGTCCTTGATCCAGCTTTATTAAATTTTTTATCATCTTTAAAAGACGGGCATAATGTTGAACACGCTTATATGAATGCGCTTACATTAGATCAGGATTTCAACCCATCAAAAATAATGATCGATTTACTGGGCTTTGGCATTTTTGTCGGCTTGACATTGATCCGAATTCTTGAATAATAAGGGAAAAAAACATGGAAAATATAACTGAATTAGAAAAAGAAAA
>JAESUD010000239.1 GCA_016763335.1 Emcibacteraceae bacterium
CGAACCATTGGCTGTATCGAAAGTGCCTGTATCTTTTACGGTGATATCGCCATCAACGTCATCGTCATTATCAAGCACGTTGCCTGTTTGATCAGTGTCTTCATCACCAGTGTTCTCATCATCGGCAGCAACTGGGCCGTCGTTGATATCATCAATGGTTAGGTCGAGAGTGGCTGTAGATTCAGCGCCATCATCGTCAACGATTGTATATTCGAAACTGTCAGAACCATTATAGTTCTCATCAGGCGTATAAGTATATTCGCCGTCAGCAGCAATCGTAATCGAACCATTGGCTGTATCGAAAGTGCCTGTATCTTTTACGGTGATATCGCCATCAACGTCATCGTCATTATCAAGCACGTTGCCTGTTTGATCAGTGTCTTCATCACCTGTATTCTCATCATCGGCGGCAACTGGACCATCGTTGACATCTGCCACATTAATGGTGATTGTTTGTGATGTGCTGTCTAGTTCGCCGTCGTTAACTGTGAAGTTAAAACTGGCGTAATCATCACCATTTTCGTCGGCGTCTGGGGTAAATGTTAGTAAACCTATATTTGCTGCCGGAATATCATCACCGGCAGTTACCAGGTTACCATCGTAATTTAATGTCCCGTTTGCTGGCAGATCAATAATGTAATATGATCCATACTGACCGTATCAATATCGTTGAAAGCAAAGTCATCAGCCGAGAAAGTGTAATCCGTATCTTCATCAGTGGTTACTTCCTCGTCTTCTGTCGTCGGCGCATCATTAACTGGCGTTACATCAATAGTGATGGTTTTCTGTTCACTATCCATTTCGCCGTCATTAACGGTAAAATTAAAACTGGCATAATCATCGCCATTTTCATTTTCATCCGGCACAAATACAAGTAAATCAATATCATCCGCTGGAATATCATCACCTGCAACAACAGGATTGCCGTCAAGTAATAATGTCCCATTTTCTGGCAGGTCAACAATCGTGATATGATCCAGCGTATCACCATCGACATCATCAAACGCAAAATCGCCGACACTAAAGGGAATTACACCGTCTTCATCAAAAACATAATTTAAGTCTTCGATGGTTGAAATTTCGTTATTTTGAGTAACGCGTGCATCATTCACCGCCGTCACGTCAATAATAGCACTGCCATTAACGGTGGAAACGCCATCAGTAATTTCATAAGAAATTGGCAAATCATTTCCGTTATAATCAGCCGCGGGCTCAAATGTATAAGTATCATTACCATTATCGGTAATTGTACCAAAAGCGGGATCAATCGTTACATTAAAGACATGAAGAGTATCACCATCAAGATCCTGAGCATTTTCAAGTAACGTTGCTTCGCTGAAAGTTATGCCTGTATCTTCCAGTGTCGCGCCAAGATCAATGAGTTCTGTGGTCGGGGCATGAATTATATCAACGGTAACATTTAAGGTTGCACTTGCCTGATCGGCATTGCTATCTTCTGTTGCTGTCGAAGTAACCTGTACAACAAAATCATCCTGCCCCGTTGGCGACAAAACACTCAATGCATCAAGGTTCCAGTTACTAACATCTACTTCATTATCCACGTCTGTGGCTGTAAAATTGTTGCCTTGGTCATCGCTCAAGGTCACACCTTCCGGAATGGAAGAAATTGTAATTGCAATGCTTTCCGAACCATCATTATCATTAAGCTCAGTCAGTATTTCTGGAAGTCCAATTAAAGTGCCTTCAAGGCCCTGAACCGTTAGATCATCACAGGCTTCAAGTGTAACGTTAATTTCGACATTAATATCTTCAAAGTCCTGATCGCCGCCAAAAACCAAATCTTCCCAGTTCTGGTTTCCTGGTGTTTCATTATTTTGTACATGATCAATGCCATCAGCGTTTAAGTCAGGGTTACTGAAAAAGGCAGGCAAGCTGTCTTCTTCAGTAAATTGGCCAGCTAAAAACGGTGCGCCAGATAAAGGCAAACCGTCTACAAACGGCGTCCAAACACCATCAACCTGTGAAAAAGTAACCGCGTCACCATCCTCAAGTGACGCATTTTGTGTATCACCATCAGGAATGATAAAAAATCCAAGCGTCACCCCACCCGGATAATCAGCCGTATTAAAGGATATTTCAAAATCTCCCCCAACACTGATATCGTCCTGAATAACAGCTCCGCCAATAGGGTTTCCATCACTATCAGCAACATAATAACCGTGGGTATTATCAAAAAGAGACGAGGCAGGGTAAAAACTGGCATCAATAGTTACAATGCCGCCGGCCGATATATCATATAATCCGGTTGGTCCAGGGATCGCCCCTAGCACGCATAAATCAGGAGTATCCGCAACAGCCGTAACATCAATACTGAAATCATATTCTCCACTATCAACAATACCGTCGTTCACAGAAAATTTAAAATCACCATAATTTTCGCCGCTCGCATCTGCGTTCGGTGTAAAAATCAAGTTAGCAATATCTGCCGCCGCAATATCATCACCTTGCGATACCGGATTACCCGATAAAGTCAGCACACCGTCTGTCGGTAATCCCGTAATGGTAATATGATTCATGCTGTCGCCATCAATGTCGACAAAAGCAAAATCAGCTTGTGAAAATGAATATGATGCATCTTCCTCAATGGTTTTTTCATTATCCGCCGATGTGGGGGCATCATTAACCGGTGTTACATCAATACTAAATGTATATTGTTCACTATCATCCGTGCCGTCATTTACCGTGAAGTTAAATGTGGCATAATCATCCCCATTTTCATCGGCGTCCGGATTAAATACCAAAAGCCCAAGATCAGAAGACGCAATATCATCACCAGCAGATACCGGGTTGCCGTCAAATAAAAGCGTTCCATTAGTTGGCAGATCAACAATCGTAACATGATCAAAATCATCACCTTCGATATCATTAAATAAGAAATCCTCAGAACTGAAGGTATATGAGGTATCTTCTTCTATAACGGCATTATCATCAGCAGACGTCGGTGGATCATTTACCGGAGTAACATCAATGCTGAATGTATATTGCTCACTATCATCCGTGCCGTCATTTACCGTGAAGTTAAATGTGGCGTAATCATCACCATTTTCATCTGGGTCCGGATTAAAAACAAGAAGCCCTAAGTCAGATGATGGAATTATGTCCCCAGCCGCAACCGGATTGCCATTAAATACCAGTGTTCCGTTAGTCGGAAGGTCCACAACCGTAATATGATCAAAATTATCATTTTCAATATCATTGAATGCAAAATCACCTATACCGAAAGTATATGAATTATCTTCATTAATCACCGTTTCATTATCGGCAGATGTTGGCGGATCATTTATAGGAAGGACATCTATAATAGCATTGCCGGGAATAGTGTTAATGCCATCCGAGATGGTATAAGTAACCGGCAGGTCATCACCAAAAAAATCAGGTGCTGGTTCAAATGTGTATGTACCATCACCATTATCAATAATAACACCAAAATCAGGGTTTATAGAAACGTCGCTCACGGTTAACGGATTACCCTCAGGGTCCGTCGCATTAGCAAGTAAATCATCCACAGAAAATGTTCTTGATGTATCTTCATCCGTCGCGCCCAAATCAACAGTTTCCGCCACAGGTGGCAGATCCCCATCATCAAGAGACGGCAAAGGCGTTATAGTGCTGGCATTCTGACTGAGTGCGAGTGGGTCAATTTCTGGACGACCATCTTCCGGGACTTCTATATCTATTTGTGGTGTCGCACGTCCAGATGATTGAAAGGCAGGGTCATTTTGCTCTCTAAGGGCCGCGGGAACAAATTCTTCGCTTGCAGGTAAGACATCCGCACCTTCAGGCACAGCAAAAGGTTCACTGGCCGGAATATTAGGATCAAGGTTTGTAGGTGCAACTTTCGCTTCAACCTCAGGCGGGGCAATACCGACACCTTCATCGTCACGTCCGCCCAAATGAATGTTGGTTCGTGTATGTGTATCTTCCGCGTCTTCTGGGATATCTGATGAAAGGCGACTATCTATTTCTTCTCTTGATCTAGCCGTATCAATCCCTTGCAGGATCGGATCGTTTTCTACCTGCGAAGCAGATTTGCTTTTATTCGTTTCTGGGCCCTTATCAGCCATGCGATCACTCCAACTTACCTTAAAAAATATAATATAAATTATATAAAATTTTCATACTAAAATATGTGCCTGCGTACTCTAAGCACATTAAGCTCTTGTTTGTTATATCAAAGAATGGTGAACAATTGGTTTCCAATGATAGTTAACAGATTGTAAATATAATTTATAATTGTGTCGAAAATAATCATATAAAATAATATTAAACAAAATA
>JAESUD010000240.1 GCA_016763335.1 Emcibacteraceae bacterium
ATAAAAATATCCTCTTTATACTGTAATTATCGCTAGCACGGTACTAGCACGATTTAGCACAGTTTGTCAGATAGGGGAAATATCCATGTTAAACACTCAAATACATAAGATTCTTGGTGATCAGGTCAGTCTGTTTCAGAGGGCTGATAGTAAGAGGTGGCATTGTTCTACATCAATCAAAGGACGTCAGTACCGTAAATCCACCAAACAGCTCAGCCTAGCAGCTGCAAAAGATGTAGCCCAGGACTGGTATTTAAGTCTGCATCAGCAGGACCGAGAAGGCGTACTCAGCAGTGGTCGAAACTTCAAGCAGGCTGCAAAGAAGTTTGAGGTCGAATATGAAGCCATTACGGCAGATCGTCGTAGTCCTAAATGGGTTCAGGGCCATAAGGATCGCTTACGTCTGCACATACTTCCTTTCATGGGTAATAAGCCCCTCAAGGAAATAACATCAGGTGTGGGGCAGGAATACCGTGTTCAACGTATGACGAAGCCCAAGAACTGGCTCAAGGAAGGTGATGAAGGTTACAAGCCTTGGAAGCATCCGGCTCATAAGACCATTCATAATGAAGTTGTCACCATGAACATGGTCCTGAAAACAGCTCTTCGCCATCGATGGATCGATTATCTGCCTGATCTATCCGACCCGTACCGTAGACAAAGTAAGGTGGAACACCGTCCGTGGTTTACGCAGAAAGAATATAAACAGTTCTATGAAGCAACGCGTAAAAACGCGGCTAATCCTAAAAGTGAACGCTTTAGGTATTATGCGGAGCAACTCCACGATTATGTGTTGTTTATGGCAAACACTGGTTTGCGCCCCGATGAAGCCAAACGTCTCGAATATCGGGACTTAGAGATCGTAGATGACGAGCTCACCGGTGAGACCATTCTTGAAATTGAAGTGCGCGGTAAGCGCGGCGTCGGGTTTTGTAAAAGCATGCCTGGGGCGGTGCGCCCCTTTGAGAGGATGCTGGAACGGAATAGTCCAGAAGATACAGATCTTCTATTCCCCAATGACTTCAAAAAGATGTTCAATGGTATTTTGCATGATCTAAAGCTCAAGTTTGACAGGGAGGGGAAAGCCCGAACCGCCTACAGCTTGCGCCACAGCTACATCTGTTTCCGGCTGCTCGAAGGGGCAGACATATATCAGGTAGCCAAAAATTGCCGAACATCCGTAGAGATGATCGAAAAACACTATGCTGCGCATCTCAAGGATATGATTGATACTAGCCTTGTTAATGTGAGGCGGGCGAAGACGGTGAAAGTTCTTGAAAAGAGTTAAGGCGAAATAAGAAAATGATGGTTAGTTGAAACATAGGGAATTGTCAGATCAGAACCATAACTATTGCAATTTATATATGGTGCAGTTACCTTCACAAATACAGTAGCGTATTAAAATAATAAACGCGTTGAAAATCTGCAGATTTATGGTTCAAATTCGCACCCGGGCACCACTTATTTCTTCACGATCTATTGCTTATTTGTTACTGCTAAATATGTAAGCAAGGTAAGCATTTACATAATTAACCCGTTATGCGATAGTCCGATTATAAGTTAAATATATAAATCTTACTGGGGGTCAATGTGGCTGTAACATATATTCATCTGTCAGACATCCATTTTGGACAGGAAAAAGGCGGCGATGTCATTATTCATGATGATGTTAGGGATCGTCTAATTGATGATGCTGTTGGCCAATTATCCATTCTAGGAGTCAAAAAAGCTGACGGGATCATCATTACGGGTGACATTGCTTATTCTGGTAAGGAAGCAGAGTACTTGAAGGCAGGGCAGTTTTTTGACACTATGGCTGAAGCTATTGGATGTGAGAGAACTTCCATTCAAATTGTGCCAGGCAATCATGATATTGATCACAGCAAAATAGATAAACTGACACATTGGATGCTCAATGAGATTTCGACTAAAGGGGAGGCAGTTCTCGACGAATTCCTAGAGGAGCGTTCATCACGAAACCTATTATATCAGAGGTTTCATGCTTATAGGCCATTTGCAGAGGCTTATGATTGTTCTTTGGACAGCAAAGGCGGCACGGCCAGCGACCATAGGATAGAACTTGCGCCTGGAAAGTTTTTGAGGTTTTACGGACTAAACTCAGCATTGATATGCCAGAAAAAAGATAAGCCAGGCCAACTTCTGCTAGGAGCCAGACAAAGAGTGCTGCCCGTTACGCCCGGAGAGGAATTAATTGTATTGAGCCATCATCCTTTGCATTGGCTTAGGGACAACGAGGACGCAAGAAGGTACGTACAAAACCGGGCGCGCGTTTTTATTTCCGGACATGAGCATATGCCTGCAGTCACACAAGATCCAGAGGATACGGGATGCGATATCTTAATGCTTGCTGCAGGTGCTGCTACGCCGCCCAAAGCAACACAAGATTATAACTTTACATACAACATCATCAAATTCGATATTTCTGAAGACAAGGAACAATTAATCACATATATTTATCCACGTTGCTGGGCTGATGAAAATAAAAAATTCCAAGCAGACCGTGATGGGTTAGGTACGGAAGGTCTTGTCTTTTATTTAAACTGCCCAAACTTTCGAGATGGAGCTGTAGCGGAAAGCCAAAAAGGCCTAGAAGCACTGTCAGAAAATAGTGTTCACTCAGAAGGTATTGCTGAATCTCTGAATGATAAGGTAATCGAGGAGCCAGTAGTGTCGTCTGATACCGATGAAATAGAAAACTATCCACTTCTGTTGCTGAAATTTTTCAGAGATATTTCGCCTGACAAACGACATTTGATACTTGATAGGATGGGGTCAGTTCCAGAAGAGATTTCTGACACATTAACCCTCGCACAAGAACGGCTCATTTTAGATTCTTTAAGGTCTACAGGTAAATTGCTGGAACTGAGAGAGGCGATAGAAGATATTGGTAAAAAGATAAACTTGGAGGAAGAAACACAATGATAGATATCTCTGCACACGTGCGTATATTTAACAAAAACCCAACAGATGATTTTGTTGAAAAGAGAATTAAAATTGTGAAGGAGATTAAGAAAGGGCAAATGAAGCTCAAAAGTGTGGATGAACTCTTGCGCTTTGCAAATAGTATTGCTCTTGGCTTTCTTAATCCTGCTTCGCTGCCAGATGAAATGCTTTCTGAAATTGAATCTATCATTAAATCAGAAAGCTCTGCCTTCGTGAGGGCTAACCATGAAATGCAAATATTCGTTTGTGCTGTTTTGAGCGTCTTAACGTATATTGAAGATGAAAAATCAACTGCTGGATCTATAAAATGTGTTGAAGTTATTTCAAGTGGACTATGGTCTGCCTTGTCATTTCAAAACCCCTTAAGAGAAGCTAAACTAGAACACCTAAGGCAGGAGTTATTACAACTTTCCCAAAAACGTGTGATTTCTGCTGCTCATAGTTCTCGCGACCGTACCATTGTGCGTCCTCAATCCACCATCAAAGTTCCTGCAAATACTAAAATTCAAGGTGCAATTGATTTGGTAATTAAAGCTACATCAAAATCAATTAGTGCTTTAGAGGAAAATGCGGTCTTAGATAGGGAGGAATTAAATGTTCTTTGGTGGACTTTAGAAAATTGGAGTAAATTATTGAATGCTAATTTTTCCAACGCAGAACCCGAATCTGCAATCATTGCCGCAGGCCTCGAATTATCTCAGTTACTTAGGAGATTGCCGACTGATGCGCATAAACACCTTATTTTGAAAAATGTCACTATCGAAAATAAAGACATTTCACTGCCCGACTTATTAAAGAAAATGGGCGATTCAAAATCTCTTCTATCTAATGCATACCCAAATAATAATTTCATATCG
>JAESUD010000241.1 GCA_016763335.1 Emcibacteraceae bacterium
GGAACTGCACGGAACCGTTCCGGCACTGGCGACCGGTTTTATTATGATCGAACTTGATCTTGAGACCGGCAAACATGAAATCCTTGATTATGTTGGTACGGCAGATTGCGGAACCGTGCTTCACCCGCAAGGCTTAGATCAGCAAATTCGCGGCGGGGCCATCATGGGTATTGGCATGGCATCAATGGAAAAAGTGGTTTATGATCCGCAAAACGGCCTCCCCGCCAATGTCGAGTTATATCAGTCAAAACCACCATCCATTCTTGATGTTCCGTCTAACATGACCACACAGGCAGTTGATCAGCCCGACCCGCAAAACCCGGTCGGTGCCAAGGGCATTGGTGAGCCGTTAATGGGCTGCGCGGCATCGGCGCTGGTTTCGGCAATATCCGATGCCCTTAACGGACATTATTTTCACCGTACACCTGTTATGGCGGATATGATTATAAATGCTGCTGCTGGCAAGCCACAATCCTATAAAAGATTGCAGGTAAATACTCAGTAACTAGACATCTTTACGGTAAATAAGTTTACGCAGCACGGACTTAAGCATGTTGATGTCTTGATCGCTATAACCATCGAGAACCTCGTCTTCAAAACGGCGCGCCCGTAGCTGAACTTTATCCAGATGGCTTTGCCCTTGATCAGATAAGGCCAGCTTATCGTCACTCGTTTTATTAAGATGATCATTATCACAAAGCCATTTAACCGACATGGAAACCGACGCCATATCAACGCGGATTGCATCAGATAATTCCCGGGTTGTCAGTTCAGGAGAATGGCTTAAATGAACAAGAATCCTGGCATGTGAGGCCGGAATTCCAGCGTCTTGAAGTTCTTGATAAAATGGATCGGATATTTCCCAATAACTTCTGTGTAGTAACGGCACAATAAATTCATCATTAGATGATCGATCATCCTCCGCTGGCTCGGCAAGTTTTGCGCCAGGATGACGGGCGGCAATGGTATATTGGCCATTGGTATAAAGTAGCGGTTTTTTATCGCAAGTATCAAAATGCTCGACCTCACCAATAAAAATCACATGATCCCCGCCTTCATAGGTGTTGATATTTTTACATTCAAGATGGGCGACAGTTCCGGCGAGCAATGGTAGTCCGCAATGGCTGTCGATTAATTCGATATCATCAAATTTATCATCGCCCGTTCGGGCAAAATTATTGGATAAATCCATCTGATCCGATGCCAAAACATTCACTGCAAAATGAGAAGATTGTTTAAGAGCATCAAGACTTTTTGATTTTTTATCAAGGCTCCAAAGGATCATCGGTGGATCAAGGCTGAGAGAGCTAAAAGAATTTACCGTTAATCCGAGCTTGGTACCGTCCGGTGCCACGGCAGTAATAACTGTTATCCCCGTAGCAAATTTCCCAAAACAGTTACGCAATAATTTTACGTCGATATCTTTTAACATTTTTAACCTTTTTTTATTCACGGAAACTTATAAATTTCCAAACTTGTCTCACCTGATTTAAGACGGTTTCTCACGTCTTGTTCTTTATCTTCGCGGGCTTGTGATGCCGAGATCACTTCCGCTAACTGATTTGCCGCAATAACCACCAAACCATCGCGGTCGCCAACGATAACATCACCGGCATTAATTTTTATGTCACCGATCATAATTGTTTTACCAATAGACCCGCCACGAATTTTACCTGTACCGAGAATATTTAAACCACGGGCAAAAACCGGAAAACCGAGCAAATCAATATCATCAGCATCGCGAACGCATCCATCCGTTACCAATCCATTTAATCCTCTTTGCTGTGCAGCACAAGTCAGAATATCACCCCAGTAGCCAGCTTGTGGGTAATCTTCCACACTCGCAACCAAAACATCCCCCGGCTCAGCCAGGTAAATTGCTTCGTGAAGGTTGATATTACTCATTTGTTCACATTGCAGCGGAAAAACAACGCCACATAATTTCATATTTTGTGAAATGGGTTTAACAAATCCCGGCAAAGCGCCTATTTGTCCTGCCGCTTCATGGATGGTCGCCGTACCATATTCACCAAGTTTTTTCACCAAATCAGGGTCAGGACGCATGATTATTCCTCCTTAGTTTGCAAGCTGTGATATTTATTTAACTCCCGCGCTTCATCAAGCCGCATACCGCTTTCAAGTGCGGCACGAATTTTATCCTCTGCGGCTTCAATGGCTTCTGCGGCTTCAAGAACTTTTTCTTCATGTTCTTTCGGGATAACGATAACACCGTCGCTATCACCACGCATTAAATCACCGGGATGGACTTTAGCATCGCCGATATTTACCGGCACATTTGTGGCATCAACCTGAATGCGGTCTTTGCCGGTACGCATGGAATAACTTCGGCTATAAACCGGGTATCCAAGCTTAAGACACATATGAACATCGCGGCACGCGCCGTCAATAACCGTTCCGGCCACACCATTTTTATGGGCTAGATAGGTTAAAATATCGCCCCATACTGTGGCGTCTTCACGGCTGCCATTGTCTAAAACAACAACACTTCCCGGCTCAAGATCGTCTATGTAATCACCTACCGTCCCCGGTTCAGTATCGGCAGGGCCATATAAAATAGTATAAGCGCGGCCTGTCATTCTGAAATCATGACTTCTTGGTTTTATGCCAAGGCACTGTCCTTTAATGCCAAGTTTATCAAGGGCATCGCTGATGGTTGCCGTATCTAACCTAGATGCTCTCTCTACTGCCTGATCCATGTATTATTCTCCTATAAACTTTTAACGCCAGCAGACAAAACCATTGGCAGTGCCAGTCCCCGCTTCAGAGCGGTAGCACGGCACATAATCAATAATATCACCGTTAAGTGTGGTATCAAGTAAAACGCCCGCCGCAGAAATCCAGTTTTTTAGCTCAGATGTTCCAGTTTGAAAATAACCTTCGTCCAGTGAAGTCAATGTATTATCATCACGCTTCGATAATGCCTTGATAAAAAGTTGGTCCAGGTCTTCATCAATAACAAAGTGGCTCATGCCGCCGGAACCGATGACGGCTACTTTTAAATCACTGTCCCAGTTTTTTATCGCCCGGCCAACCATGCGGCCAAATTCAAAGCACCTTTTTGCTGTTGGCTGATTAGGCGGGAAAAATGTATTGTTGATAATCGGTACATTAGGCACTACCTGATCGCGCATAACCTGCCTATAAATATATCCAAACGCATGACCAACACCCGACGACCAGTGATTTTCATGTCTGGGTATTTTGGTCATTTGTGCGACGTCAAACCCTTCACTAGTCGCTTGCTCGATGATTAAGCGGCCAAGCTCAGGATGGCCGGGATATTCGGTATATTGCGGCGGGTTATGGCCATCTTCCGCTGCATGAATGCCGGGGGCCATCATGGCAATTTGTTCTGCGGTCGCTGGTTCGTTAAACAACGTATCGCCGGAAAATACTGTAAAGGCCGGGATCATATCCTCATTAAAAATTTCTTTTTGATCATTGCCCATAATGACCGCAACATCCGGTTTTACCTCGTCCCAGATATCCGCCATTTTGTTAATAGCATCCTGACAACGACCATGTCTTATGGCCCGTTGTTCCAGTGATGCTTGCTCGCCTAATTCTTCATCTTTACGGAGTTCGACAAGCTGGTCAAAAGAATAGTTGCCAAGTCGAAACGGGTGTGACGGTCGATTTTTATCGGCTTCCACCCGCATCAACCACTGCTCGGGAGTGGTTGATAACGTCGGTCCGTGCGATGTCCACATTCCAAGTACTATTTCTGCCATTATAGTTATTCCCTGATATAAACTGTTATTATAATAACATGATAGACTTAAGTGTCAATCGACTAAGGTCACAAAAGACGTCTTAAATATTCCATAAATTTTTCTTGCTCTTTTGATGACAAAGGAGCCAATGTTTCTTTATTGGCTTCTGCACCTAACGGGATGACTTTATCAACGATATCCCGACCTTGTTCGGTAAGGTCAAGAATGTGAAGCCCCGGGCCATCCTCAATATAATTTGACGTGATCATGCCTTTTTTAAGCAACCGATCAACAAGGCCGTGGACATTACCCGGCTCCATTCCAATACGTCGGCCAAGCTTATTTTGCGATGTTGGCCCCTTTATCCCCAGTGACGTCATGGCAGCAGTCTGCATGGGGCTAAGGCCCATATCAGATATTTTTACTTGCATTCTATTGCGTGCTTTGTGAAAAACACGCCGCAATAAATGACCTACCTGATTTTCAAGGCCTGATGTTTCTATTTTATTGTCTTTATTTTTGCTCAATGAATATTCCGTTTCATTTTAACTATTTTCTATAATGGTTATTATGATAATAATAACGCATCTTAATGGAAAGCTTAAAAATTAGTATGGCAAAAATATCAATTTACATAGACGCCGATGCCTGCCCGGTTAAGGACGAGGTCCTTAAAGTCGCTTACAGGCACGATACGCCAGTTTTTCTGGTCAGCAATCAATGGATGCGTATGGAAGTTGGACCATTGGTAAAAAAAATAGTCGTTTCGGAAGGCGCTGATGAAGCCGATAACTGGATCGCCGATAATATCGCTAAAAATGACATTGCCATTACGTCTGATATTCCGTTGGCTAAAAGATGCCTTGATGCTGGCGCCGTGGCCCTTGGCCCGACAGGCAAGATATTTTCCACCGATAATATCGGCATGGCACTTGCCATGCGTGAATTAAATGCACATCTACGCGAAACTGGTGAAAGCAAAGGCTATAACGCCAGCTTCACCAAAGCAGACAGATCAAATTTCCTGCAGGAGTTGGAACGGCAGATAACCGCCTTATCACGGCAAAATTAAATCAACCATTGTTTAACAAACCTACCTGAGATACCATTTTTAAAAATAATTTTCGGAAACAAA
>JAESUD010000242.1 GCA_016763335.1 Emcibacteraceae bacterium
ATCAATTGCCGGTATTCTTTCCGTTTTATGCGGTGTCTGGGCATCAAGCGAGTGGGACGTACCGACAGGACCCGCCATTGTGCTTAGTGCAACCATATTATTTCTCTGCGGGCGTTTCCTTGTCATTAGGCGCAGCTGATTTTATAAAGCCTTTTTATAATGCTCTAAACCTTGGTCTAGGTCAGCGATAAGGTCATCCACATCTTCTAACCCGACATGGAGGCGTACGAGTGGTCCATAATTATCCCAATGATTTAATTCACGTTCTTTTTTTAGATTGTAAAAGCTCATCACCAGACTTTCAAAACCGCCCCAGCTATAACCCATTTTAAACAGCTTTAAATTATCGAGAAGCGCCGTCATTGCGTTGTCGTCACCCTGTTTAAGGGTGAATGAAAACAGGCCGTTTGAGCCGTTAAAATCTCTTTTCCAAATCTCATGCCCCGGGCAGTCGGTCAAGGCAGGGTGAAGAACTTTATCAACTTCTTCGTGGCTTGATAACCATTTGGCAATTTTTAGCGCGCTTTGCTCATGCTGCTTCATGCGGATTTTAATGGTGCGAATGCCGCGCATGGCGAGGTTTATATCATCGGGTGCTGCGGTATAGCCCATGTAAAAGCTGTTATCATATAATTGTGACCAGTGTTTTTCATTAGCGGTGATGGTGCCGAGCATGGCATCAGAATGACCGACAATATATTTGGTTGCCGCCTGAATGGAAATATCAACGCCGTGGACGTATGGATCAAAACTAAGGAGGTTGCCCCATGTATTATCAAGCATAAGCACAATGTCATGCTCTTTGGCGATTTTTGATATTGCGGGAATATCCTGTATTTCCATGGTGACGGAACCGGGCGATTCTGTGAAAATAACCTTGGTATTATCTTTAATCAGGTTTTTAATACCCGCACCGATTAACGGATCATAATAGGTTGTTTCAATGCCCATCCGTTTAAGTACTTTATTACACAGATGTCTGGTTGGCTCGTATGTGGTGTCGACCATCAACAAATGATCACCGCTACTTAAAAATGATAGTAGGGCAGCGTTAATAGCTGCAAGGCCGGACGGATAAACAAGGCAATCATAACCGCCCTCCAATTCAGTCATGGCTTCGCGAAAGGCAAAGTGGGTCGGGGTGCCGCGACGGCCATAAAACATGACATGATTGTTTTTATTTTTAATAGCGTATTTCAGATCTTCCACAGTGTCATGGATGATAGTTGATGCATGATAAACGGGCGGGCTTACGACCTGGCCGGTCCATTTTTTATCACGGCCGGCGTGAACAATTTTTGTATCTTTTTTCATTTTATTTTTCCACAGGTGTATCTGGATGGCCGCCCCATTCGGTCCATGAACCGTCATAAAGCGAATGATCGTTTTGGTCAATAAGATGTAATGCAAAAAGAAGTACGCATGCCGTCATGCCGCTACCGCAACTGGTAATGATCGGTTTGTTTAAATCAACACCGCTTTTTTCATAAATCTGTTTTAATTGGTCTGAGTTTTTGAAGGTTTTATCTTCGTTGATCAGGGTATTAAAAGGCACATTGAAACTTCCGGGAATGCGTCCAGACTTAAGCCCCGCTCGTGGTTCAGGCTCGGTTCCTAAAAAACGACCGTTTGAGCGTGCATCAACGACTTGTGCAATTTTTGTTGAGACATTATCGATCACTTGTTGCACGGTTCTTGTGGCATTTTCATTAAGAGTTGTGCGGTAATGGCTATCGGTAAATATTTGTATGTCACGGGTTATTGGACGCCCTTCGGATATCCATTTGGTGAACCCACCGTTGAGAATAGAGACATTTTTATGACCAAATGATTTTAACATGTACCAGCCGCGGGTTGCAGAATTGCCATTACTATTATCATAGACAATCACGTGATCTCTATTGTTAAGTCCAAATTTACGCAGTCTGCTAGCCATTTTTTCTGCACTTGGCATCATATGGGGCAAGGGGATGTCTAAGTCAGATATTTCATCAATATCAAAATATAGTGAGCCGTCAATATGGCCTTCCTCATATTCGGCCTGTGCATCGCGGCCTAATGCGGGCATATGCCAGGAGCTATCAAAAATACGGATGTTTGGGTCACTAATATTTTTGGCGAGCCAATTTGTGGATATAAGGGAAGGGTTGTCTGACATTGGTTTTCCTATTTTATTCAAATTTAAGATAAGGTTATTGAGCCAAGACGTCAATAATAGCTGTAGGAGATTTTATCACTTTTTTTGATCTTTGATG
This sequence comes from Emcibacteraceae bacterium, assembly GCA_016763335.1. GTDB lineage: Bacteria > Pseudomonadota > Alphaproteobacteria > Sphingomonadales > Emcibacteraceae > Pseudemcibacter. The sequence continues at coordinate 2,256 of JAESUD010000242.1, forward strand.
ACATTGTCTGACTATTGGATTATATGATGGTATTTTAACAGTTTTAGGTGATCTATGAGCAAAGAAAAATATGATGGTTTGTCGCAACTCGGCGGTGCAACTACGCTTCCCGATAGTCCGGATACAGCAGTTTTGGAAAAAGTGGCAAACCCACGGCCAAATTCTGACTATTTTGTGCGCTTTACCTGTCCTGAGTTCACCTCGCTTTGCCCCGTCACCGGGCAGCCTGATTTCGCCCATATTGTTATTGATTATGTGCCAGGGGAGTGTCTTGTGGAAAGTAAATCTTTAAAACTTTATATGCATTCATTTCGTAATCATGCCGGTTTTCATGAGGATTGCACCGTTGGAATAGCAGAGCGGTTAGTGGAGGAATTAAAGCCTAAATGGCTACGCATTGGTGGCTACTGGTATCCGCGCGGCGGCATACCCATTGATGTGTTTTACCAAACGGGGGAACCACCAAAAGGTGTGTGGATTCCCGATCAGGGAGTGCCGACATACCGGGGCAGAGGTTAGACACAAAAAAGGAGGCTTTCGCCTCCTTTTTCTATTTTATGATATGTATTTGGATCTAACTACCAAATACAATGCTCGGTAGCCACGTCACCAATATCGGGAAGTTATACAGGATGACGAGTGCCAGTAATTGTATGGCAATGTATGGCAACACCCCTTTATAAATATCCGTGGTTTTAACCGAATCGGGGGCAACCCCTCGAAGATAGAACAGGGCAAAGCCAAATGGTGGCGTCAGGAATGATGTCTGAAGGTTCATAGCCATCATAATACCAAGCCAGATCGGGTTGATATCCATCATGAAGAGTACTGGTGCAACAATCGGAACCACCACAAATACGATTTGGATAAAATCGAGGAAGAAGCCCAGCAAGAACATAACCAGCATCACAATGATAAATGCACCCAGTTTACCACCTGGTAAGTTTGTCAAAAACTCAGTGATATAATAATCCCCTTTAAAGCCGAGGAAAATCAATGAGAAGAGAGAAGCACCAACCATAATGATAAAGATCATTGAGCTGATTTTCGCAGTCATTTGCATGACTTCATGGATAATTTTTTTACGGTAAACACGCATAAAGCTGTTTGCGATACCCCATGCCATCGCAATTAGTAGCGGGATTGAAAGATAAAAAGCAATGTAATCCATTATTGGGATTTCTGAACGTCCCATACGAAGATCAAATAAACCACCGATAAACAGCAATAGTATAATTGATGTGCCGGCAATAATTACCGGCAATGGTTTTGATTTATCGTTTTTATATCCTGCCATAAGGATCGCGCCAACAGCACCAAGTGCCGCTGCTTCCGTCGGTGTTGCAATGCCCGCGAGGATAGAACCAAGAACAGATACAATCAAAATGATCGGTGGGAAAAATGCTATAAGAACAGGCTTCAGGTCGATTTTTTCATTTTCATCGAGCACCGCAGGAGAAGATTCAGGGTAAAGTTGAGCTATGATAATCTGATAAATAATATACATAAGCACAAGGCCAAGTCCCGGGATCAAGGCACCGGCAAATAAATCACCAACAGAAAGCGGAGTAGGGGAAAAGTTACCCATTGCCAATTGCGATGATTGCCATGCTGATGATAACTGGTCACCGAGCAGTACAAGGACGATAGAAGGCGGAATAATCTGCCCGAGCGTTCCGGCAGCGGCGATGCCACCTGTTGCTACAGCAGGACTATAGCCGCGTTTAAGCATGGTCGGCAGGGCCATTAGACCCATGATCACAACCGTTGCACCAACAATACCGGTACTTGCAGCAAGTAGTGCGCCCACGATGGTGACAGAAATGCCAAGACCACCTTTCATGCGGCCCATTAATTTACCCATACTGTCCAGCAGGTCTTCAGCGATTTGTGACCGTTCTAGCATAACGCCCATAAAAACAAAAAGCGGGACAGCCATCATCACGACATTTGTCATGGTACCGAATATTCTTTGCGGTACGCCGCCAAGGAATGAAAAATCAAAGATGCCCATAGCAAAGCCGAGGCCAGCAAACATAAGCGAAACACCGGGAAGAGTAAACGCAACCGGGTAACCGACAAGCAAAGAGCCACAGGCCACGCCAAACATAACGATGCAAAGAAGCGCATCTAGCGGCATATTAAAAAATTCGCTTAACATTATTCCAAAGATTACGAAATCTATCTGGAATCCGAATAGTGATAAATCCAATATCATTAGATGCCCTCCCCAATTTCTTCTTCTACGATGTGTTCATATCCTAGTATGACAAGAAGGGAATGAAGTGAAATGGATATACCTTGAATAAATGTGCTCACGACGAACAACAAAATCATAGATTTGAGGATATAGACAAGATGAAGTCCGCTTGTTTCAATAGACCCTTCTAATATCTCCCATGATTGTGCAACGAACGGCAGTGCATATACGCCGATACAAATTAATACAGGGAATAAAATAATTACAGAGCCAATTAAATTAACGTAGGCTTTTCCCCTTTCAGTCATGTTGGTGTAAAAAATATCTACGCGTACATGACCGTTATGAAGAAGTGTATAGCCAGCCGCCCCTAGAAATACGAGCGAATGCATATAAGTTAAGCTTTCCTGTACAGCAATCATACCTTCGCTATAAAGATAATTCATCATGACGATGGCAAACTGTACGATTACCAGCGTTAAAGTTGCCCAAGAAGTGATCTTGCCGATCATCTCATTCACGGCATCCATGCCGCGGGCTAATTTTGCAATTCCATCCATAAGGTTGATTGCTCCCAGTTGTTAGTCCCTAATTTTTATTAAAATGACCGCGCTTTTAAAGTGCTTGGCCAAATTTATCTGACAAGCGACGTGCTGCCATATACGGTTCGTCGGCAATGCCACCCCATTCTTTTACTTCGGCGAGTGTTGCCATGTAGCTGTCGTAAATACGTTTTGAAATTTCATCAGTTCTACCAATATCAGCAGCAACATCAGCGGCAACATCAGCGAGGGCTTTCATTACTTCTAATGGGAATTGACGTGTTTTAACACCGTGCTCATCAACAAGTTGACGAAGTGCACCAGCGTTACGTGCATTAAATTCAGCAAGTGAAAGGGCATAATGTTTTTGTGCCATTGCTTCGACAATGACGCGTTCTGAATCACTTAGCGAGTTCCATACATCAAGGTTCCAGCCCGCACAAACAGGTGAGTTTGGCTCATGGTAAGCAGATGTATAATAATATTCAGCAACCTGATGAAAACCGAAAGCAAGATCATTCCATGGGCCAATCCATTCTGTGGCATCAATGTTGCCTTGTGAAAGTGACAGGAATATCTCACCACCAGAAAGCGTTACCGGTGTCGCTCCAAGGCGTTTTAAAATTTCACCACCAAGAGCAGGAATACGCATTTTAAGACCTTTAAAGTCTTCGATGGAATTAATTTCTTTATTGAACCAACCACCCATCTGCATTCCTGTTGCATTACAAAGCATTGGTTTTACATTGAATCTAGCAGAAAGCTCATCCCAGAGTTCCTGTCCGCCGCCATACTGAAGCCATTGCGTCATTTCAGTAGCAGTAAGGCCAAATGGTACGGCACCGAAAAAGTTATACATTGGATGCTTACCTTGCCAATAATAGTCCGGGCCATGGTAAATATCAGCGTTGCCTTGTGATACAGCATCAAAAGCCTGAAGGGCAGGCACAAGTTCTTCCGCTGCATATACACGAATTTTGATGCGGCCATTTGTAGCTTTTTCGATATCTTCAGCATAGGCAACTGCACGCGTTCCAAGACCAGGGAAGTTTTTTGGCCATGTTGTCACCATTCTGAGTTCTAATGTGGGCTGGGTCTGAGCGCTCCCCGCCGCACTTTTTACAGAGCCTGAATTTGGATCTACCGGGCTTGGACTACACGCTGCCACAGCCCCCACTGCTAATGTTCCCGCGCCAACGGCAGCAGATTTTTTAAGAAAAGAACGACGTTTCATGTGTAAGCCTTACATTTTGATGTATAAATTATTTATTGTTATAAGATTTCATTTACTTATAAACAGGCAAAACAAAAATTTCAATGGTAAGTTCAATATTAACCAAATCTCAAATTAAACAGACTTCACTAGCTTCCAACCATTTGAGTTAAGTATTTCCAATGGCTTGAAGTTACTTTTATAATTCATTTTTGGGCTGTCTTTCACAAAATAACCAAGATAGACATAATCAAGACCTCTGGTCTCCGCTATTCTAATATGGTTAAGAACGATGAATACCCCTAGGCTGCGCTTATTCATTTCCGGTGAAATATTAAAAAAGCTATAGACCATCGATAGTGAATTTTTCATTTGATCGGTTAGCGCTGCGCCGATTAACGTACCATCCGGCAGTCTATATTCGATGATCACAGTGCTGATCGGGCTGCTTTCAACCATATCTTTATATTCTGAAAATGAAATTCCCGCCATTCCGCCTGTGATGTGACGTTTATCAATATATTTATAGAGAAGGTCATACTGTTCATCAGTGGCAATGTTAGGTTTGATTTCAAATATGATGTCGTTGTTTTTGTTATAAATACGTTTTTGACTTTTTGATTGATTGTGAAGAATTACTGGAACTCTTACCGATTTGCATTCATGGCAATCTTCGCAGGCGGGTCGGTAAACAATATCCTGACTTCTTCTAAAGCCTATCAAAGCCAGAGAGTGGTGAAGTTCTTCTGAATGTTGTTGGTCATCCTCGGGGCCGCGATATTCAAGGATGGTTTTTTTATCGTAAGCGAGGGGCTGTTCCCTAAGTTCCGTAAAAATCTTACGTTCTGTTTTGCCTTCGATATAGGGGCAAGGGGTAGCGGCCGTTACATAGAATTTTGGAAAATGGGCGGATTGATCAGTCATGTTTATTATATATCATAATACCACGGCGCAAATAAGGAATAACTTACCCACAGAAGGATAATAAGCGGTACCCCAACTTTCATAAAGTCGATAAATTTATAATTCCCTGGCGCTAAAACCAATAAGTTGGTTTGATATCCCATGGGCGTGGCGAAGGAACAGTTGGCGGCAAAAATAACAGCGGTCACAAAAATAAAGGGATCAACCCCGAGTTCACTAGCGATATTAATGGCTATTGGCGTAAACAACACCGCAGTGGCATTGTTGCTAAGGATGTTGGTGAGGACGGCGATAAGCAGAAAAAAGGCCGAGAGCACAACAGCGGTGCTGGCCCCGTCAAGCAGGTCTACCATTCCCATTGCCAGGTATGCTGCCCCTCCTGTGGCTTGCAGGGATGTTCCCATAGCAAGGGCGGCACCAATTAACATAAATATATTACGGTCAACGGCGCGGGCAGCTCTGCGGACGCTAAGGCAACCTGAAACAATCATGGTAAATGCACCGAGTAATGCTGCAATGGATATGGGAACCATGCCACTTGATGCCATGACAACGACCCCGAAAAATATGCTAAGCGCTTTCCATGTGTCGGCTTTGATAGGAATTTCCTTAACCGACCATTCCATTAGCATTACATCGTTATTAAGTCGTAGTGACTGTATCTGACTTTGGCTACCTATGGCGAGCAAGGTGTCATTGGCTTCGAGCCTTATGTCATTGATAGAAGCACGGTTCATGCGGCTTTTACGTTGAATGCC